>NZ_JAFKIC010000028.1 GCF_017306585.1 Mesorhizobium sp.
GCAATGCCATGCCTTGCGCCCCCAGCTGACGTAAGGTAAGCACCAAAGATTTATTCAGTCAAATGGAATTCAAAAATAAATCGACGGCGGCCTTGGGCACCCTGAGGAGATGGCCGAGACATCGCGCCGAGGACCTGTCCACATGTCGCTGTTGGCCGATTGCCGCCACGCAAGAACAGCTACAAGGGTAGGCGAGCCTCGCAACCGTTGACCCAGCAAAGCATGGAGCAGAGATGATCGAATTGCCGTTTGCCCGCGACGAATACCAGCAGCGGCTTCGCAGAATCCGCGCCGAGATGGCGAAACGCGGCCTTGAGCTCTTGATCGTCAACGATGTTGCCAACCAGCACTACATCACCGCCTATGACGGCTGGTCCTTCTACACGCCGCAGGTGGTGCTGGTTCCCATCGAGGAGGTCGAGCCGGTCTGGATCGGCCGCGCCATGGATGCCGCGGGCGGCCTTCTGACGGCCTGGATGAAGCCCGAGAACGTGGTTGGTTTCCCCGAAGATCATGTCCAGCGTGCCGACCGCCACCCGATGGACTGGATCGCGAACTGGATCGTGGCCAAGGGCTGGGGGAACAGGCACACCGGCATCGAACTCGAAGCCTATTATTTCTCCCCGAAAGCACATGCGCGGCTTGTCGCCGGACTGCCCAACGCGAAATGGCATGATGCCGATTTGCTCGTGAACTGGATACGTGCGGTCAAGACCGCGCCCGAGATCGCCTATCTGCGCAAGGCCTCCACCCTGGCCGAGGCCGCCGTCGCGCGAGCCTACGACGTCATCGCGCCCGGCGTGCGCGAATGCGATGCGATCGCCGCCATCCAGGCGGCGCAGATCGCTGGCAGCTCGGATTTCGCCGGAGACATCACCGCTCTTCCGCCGACGATCCTTGGCGGCGAGAACGCTTCGGCCCCGCACATCATGTGGAGCGACAGGCGGTTCGGAGACAATGAGACAATCGCGCTGGAACTTGCCGGCGTCTGCCGTCGCTACGCCGCGGGGCTGGCCAGAACGATGCAGCTGGGCAAGACGCCGACGCGCGTCTCGGAGACTGCGAAGGCCGTGATCGAAGGCATGGATGCGGTGCTCGACGCGGTCCGGCCGGGAACGACGGCGGAAGCGGTCGAAGGCGCCTGGCGCAAGGTTATCGAGCGCCACGGCCTGAAGAAGGAATCGCGCATCGGCTATTCCATCGGCGTCGCCTATCCGCCGGACTGGGGTGAACACACGATCAGCCTCAGGCCGGGCGACAAGACCGTGCTTGTCCCGGGCAATGTCCTTCACTCCATCCTCGGCATGTGGATGGATGGCTGGGGTATCGAGGTCAGCGAGACGATCCTGGTGACCGAAACCGGCCATGAGACCCTGACCCGATTCCCGCGAGAGATTCATGTCAAATCCTGAGGACCTGACAGCTTCGGATGATGGTCCCGGCGCGGTGGAAATCGGCGCCGGCATTCTCGATGAGATGATCAGGATCCGCCGCCATCTGCACCGCAATCCGGAACTGTCGAACCGCGAGGTCGATACGCAGCGCTATCTCAGGCAGGCCCTGGCGGATCAGGGGATATCAGGCGTTCGCGATGTCGCCGGCTTTGGCCTGGCGGTGGATATCGTCGGCACCGGCAAGCCGTCCAATCGCAAGATTGCCATTCGCGCCGACATCGATGCCTTGCCAATCGAGGAGGAGTCCGGTGTCGACTTTGCCTCGGCAAATCCCGGCGTGATGCACGCCTGCGGCCACGATGCGCACGCCGCGATGGGGTTCGCGGTGGCCGCCCATCTCCATCGGTCGCGGGCGGACTTCGGCGGGACCGTTCGGCTGATCTTCCAGCCGGCGGAGGAGGATGAACCATCGGGCGGCAAACGTGTCGTGGAGGAGGGGGTGCTTGACGACATCGACGCGGCGATCTGCCTTCATGTCGATCCGTACACGTCGTCTGGAAAGGTAGCGGTCGGTTCAGGTCCCTACACGCTGGCATGCGACACGTTCGATGCCGTTGTGACCGGCGAGGCCGCGCATGCGGCGAAGCCCTATGAGGGGATCGATGCGATCGCTGTGGCGTGCTCCATGGTGGGCGAGTTGCAGAAGATCGTGTCGCGCGAGATCGACCCGTACGATCCGCTCATCATCTCCGTGACCGGCATCAATGGCGGCAGCGCCTACAATGTGATCGCAGGCAAGGTCGCCTTGAAAGGCACCATTCGCAGCGGCAACACGGCCACCCGCGAACGGGCAAGGCGCCGCGTTCGCGAGATATTGGAGGGTATCGCGGCCAGCCACGGCGCAAGCGTGCAAGTCGACATCCACGAGGGCGAACCCGGCGTCGTCAATGACGGCGAAATGGCCGAGCTCATTTCCGCCAGCGCCAGGGCCTGCGTCGGAGCTGAAAACGTTCTCAACATGTCGGGATGGACGATTGCCGACGACTTTGCGTACTACAGCGAGAAGCGCCCATCGGTCTATTTCCGCCTCGGAATCCGCAACGAGGCCGCTGGATCGATCTACCCGCTTCACCATCCCCGGTTTCGCGTCGACGAGGCCGCGTTGAAGGTTGGTGCCGCAACGCTTGCCACGGCAGTCACGCGGTTCCTGTCGGCGCAGCCGGACTGATCGAAACAACCCGGCGCCGGCTCGTGCCCGGTTCGCACGAGCCGGCAACAGGCGTCCATTCAGTATTTGATGGCCCGACGTTCGGCCAGCACGACGACGCAGAACAGCGCGATGGACAGGCAAGATGACAGCACGATTGCCGCGTAAAGCCGGTCCGACTGGTAGTTGAACGTCGCCTGGATGATCAGCGCGCCGAGACCCTTGTCCGAGCCGATCCATTCGCCGACGATGGCGCCGATCACCGCCGTCGCCGAGGCGATCCGCAGCGAGGAGAACAGCATCGGTAAGGCACGCGGCAGGCGCAGGCTCCAGAAAATCTCCCAGCGCGTCGCCGACAGCACCCGGAACAGCTCGTGTTCGTTGTCGCTGGCCGAATCCAGGCCGCGGATCATGTTCACCAGCGTCGGGAAGAAGCAGATCACCGCGGCGATGACGATCTTCGGCGTCATGCCGAGCCCGAAGATCAGGATGATGATGGGCGACAGCGCCAGGATCGGAATGGTGTTGAAGAACAGCACGATCGGGAAATAGGCGGCCTGCAGGATGCGGCTGTGCACGAACAGCACCGCCAGCAGGACGGCGGCGAGATTGCCGATGACGAAGCCGGCCAGCGCCTCGATCAGCGTTGGCCTCAGATTGTCCATCAGCAGCGCGAAATTCTTCTGAAACACTCCCGATATGGCTGTTGGCGTCGGCACGATATAGGCCGGCACGCCAAGCAGCGGCAGAAGATACTGCCAGGCGAGCAGGATCGACGCCGCGCCGAGAACGGGCAGCGCGATCGCCAGTTGCGGAGACAGAGGCGCCGCTCTCATGATGCCTGCTCCAGTGCAGTGCGCAGTTCGGCCATGGCGGCGACGATGGCAGGATCTTCGCGCGTGCACCGGTTGCCGTCCTGCTTGAGCGGCCGCATGTCCAGATCCTTGACCAGCCGCCCGGGATTGGCGGCGAGCACGATGACGCGTTCGCCGAGATAGGCGGCTTCGGCGATCGAATGGGTGACGAACAGGATTGTCGTGCCCGTGCGCCGCCACAGATTGAGAAGTTCGTCGTTGAGGCGGTCGCGGGTGATTTCGTCGAGCGCGCCGAACGGTTCGTCCATCAGGAGCAGTTTCGGCTGGCCGAGCAAGGCGCGGGCGATCGCCACGCGCTGGCGCTGACCGCCGGAAAGCTGATGCGGCAGGCGCTCGCCAAACCCGGCAAGCCCCATCAGTTCGAGCAACTCGTCGCTGCGGTCCTCAATTCTGCGGGTCAGGCTGCCTTGTCCGACGCCAAGCGGCAGGCGGACATTGTCACGCACGGTTCGCCAGGGCAGCAAAGTGGAATCCTGGAAGACGAAACCGACATCACGGCGCGAGCGGACCGCATGCGGCGTGTCGCCGAGCACGCTGATCGTGCCGCCGAGCGGATCGAGCAGGTCGGCGACCACGCGCAGCAGGGTCGACTTGCCACAGCCAGATGGACCGAGAATCGACAGGAAGGATCCAGCCTCGACGGTGAGGTCGAGGCCGGAGAGCACCTTGACGGCCGCGATGCGGCCGCCATAGCCGACATCGAGACGGCTGGCTTCGATCGCGTTCGGTACCATGTCAGCATGACGTTTGATCGTCATGCTGATCTGGCTATTTGCTGGAGCATGATCTCTTCCAAAACCCAGTTCCCACTTTTTGTGATCATGCTCTAGGTGGCGGGCGCGTCGAGCTTGGGACGATCGGCGGCCGACAGTTCCAGGATCTTCGTGGTGTAGACATCCGCCGCTGCCGGCTTGCCGTTCGGGTACTGGCCGACCTTGTCGAGCAGGGCCAACTGCTCCTCGATCGAAGCGGGATCAAACGTGCCCCAACCATCTTTCGCGGTGGTGGCGTCGAAGGAGAGTTTCAGCACCAGGTTGACGGTCTTTTCTTCCCAGCCGAGATCCATTTCGGGGTAAGCGGCGACCATCTTCTTCACGGCTTCCTGCGGGTTGGCGTGCACCCAGCCCCAGCCCTTGGCGACCGCGCCGATGAATTTGGCCAGCGTCTCCGGGTCTTTCTCGATCGCCGCGTCGGTGGCGAAATAGACATCGGCGTAGGAGGCCAGCCCGAGGTCGCGCACCAGAAGGTCGATGCGGTCGTCGCCGACCACGCTCAGCGCCTGCGTGTTGGTGATCCAGCCGCCGATCGCGTCGACATCGCCGCGCACCAGCGGTCCCTTGTCGAAGCCGACATTGATGACGGTGACGTCGGACGCGCTCATGCCGTTCTTGGCCAGGATCTCGTCCATGACGAAGCGCGCCGTCGGCTGGATGCCGATCTTCTTGCCCTTGAGGTCGGCGACGCCCTTGATCGGGTTAGAACCCTTCGAGGTGAGCGCGTAGGGGCCGGTGCGGAAGCCGCAGGCGATGATCTTGACCGGCACGCCGCTGGCGCGCGCGGCATAAAGCTGTGGCGTTTCGGAGAACTGGCCAAGCTGTGCGGCGCCCGAAATCACCGGCGGCACGGTCGAGGCGTTCGGCCCGCCGGGGCTGAATTCCACATCGAGCCCGGCATCCTTGAAGTAGCCATTGGCGACAGCGGCGATGTCGCCGATCTGGCCATTGGACATCAGCCAGTCATACTGGATGACGACCTTTCCGGCGGCCTTCGCTCCGGGCGTCAAAACCAGCTGCATTCCTGCCGATGCCGCGGCGACAGCCGCCAGACCGGACTTCATGAAGCCGCGTCGGTTCATGTGATGGTTCCCATTCATTTTTCGCTCCTGTTGCAAGACTGTCTCGTCTCTTCATTGCGCGCCGTTCCCTTTGGCGCGATGTCGTCTACGGCTGTTCGTCGTGGTAGTCGCCGGGGCCGCCGTCGAGCCAGGCGTAGAGTTCCCAAAGCGTGTCGTCCGGGTCGGTGAAATAGGCGCAGCGCGCGTTCCAGACGTAGTTTTCGGGCGGGCCATAAAACGGCACGCCCTTGGCGCTGAGTTCGCCGTGCAGCCGGTCTATCTCGCTTGGCTTGTCGAGCAGCACGGCAACACAGACCTTGTGCGCATGGCGCGGCGATCTCGCATTCGATACGCCGGTGTGCCGGTTGATGTGGTCGATCTCCCAGGCGGCCAGGGTCACCCCCTCGCCATGGAAATCGGCGAAGCCCTCGGCGCGGCGGCGCAGACGGAAGCCGAGTTTCTCGACATAGAAATCGACAGTCCTGTCGATGTCCTCCACCAGAAGGCAGACATCGGAAATTCTGGTTACGCTTGCGACAGCCATGCTCATTTTCCTTCGCTGAGTCGGCCGCCGCGCGAAAGCGGCAGCTTGACGCCGACGCGGTTGGCCGCGCCGATGATATGCGCGCGCATCGCAACCTCGGCCGCGGCAGGGTCGCCCGCGACCAGCGCCTCGTAGATGCGCACATGCTCGCCGACATTGATCTCCACGAGGTCGTGCAACGGGTTGGTTTGCCGCGCGTAGTAGATGGAGCGTCGTATCTGTTCGCAGACGAACGAGATGAAGGTGTGGATGTAGCTGTTGCCGGTGGCGCGGGCGATTTCGCGATGAAACAGCAGATCGGCGTCGATGCTGCCGTCTTCCCAGCGCTCCTCGCCGCTCATCCGGTCAAGCGCCGCCTTGATGGCGTCGAGATGGTCCTGGTCCCGCCGCTCGGCGGCAAGCGCTGCTGATTCCGCCTCGAGGATGCAGCGCAGCTCGAAGAGGCGCTCCATGTTCTGACCATCCTTCAGCGCCTCGCGGTCGATGCGGATCGCTGCGCGCTGTTCCGGCGCAAGCACGAAGGAGCCAATGCCCTGCCGTGCTTCCACCATGCCGTCGGCGCGCAATTGCGCGATGGCCTCGCGCACCACGTTGCGGCTGACGCCGAACTTCTCCGAAAGCTGCTGCTCCGTCGGCAGCAGGCTGCCGGGATTGAGGTCGCCGGATTCGATCTCGCGGCTGAGGAAAGCCGCGACCCGGTGCGGGAGTGCCTCGACGGTGCCGATGGCTGCCAGTCGCTGTTTCATGAACGGGTCTCCGTCTCCGCAAAGAGGCAGCCGGGATTCATCAATCCGTTTGGGTCGATAGCCCCTTTCAGGGCGGTAACCAGCCGGCGATGGACAGGAGACATTCCAGCCCAATAGGCGCGCTGGCGCGTGCGGCCGATACCGTGCTCGGCGCTGATCGAACCACCCAGCGCGCTGGCGATGTCGTAGAGGCCGGCGGTGATGGCGACGCCCCTGGCGCGCGCATCCGGCTCGGGAAGATCAAGCGGCGGCAGGACGTTGAAATGAATGTTGCCGTCGCCGGCATGGCCGTAGGCCTGTGAAATCCATCCCGGGTGCTCTCGCGCGACGAACTGGCGGGCTTGGGCAACCAGGGCCGGGATATCGGAGATGCGCACCGAAAGGTCGGTCCGCACATGGTAGCCGCGCTTGGCCTGGCCCTCGACCAGCCCCTCGCGGATGGCCCAGAACGCCCTGGCCTGTGCACCGCTTTCGGCCAGGACTGCGTCGGTGACGAGTTGTTTTTCCATCGTGTCGGCAAGGAAATCCAACAGCAATGCGCGCAGGTCGATCGCGGCACTCGACGACAGTTCGATCAGCACATGAACAGGCGCATTCACCGGCGCGACAATGGTCGGGTCGGCGAGGCGCGCAAGGTCCATGCATTCCGCGCCGATGATCTCGAAGGCCGACATCAGGTCGGAGCTTGCGCGCCGGGCCTGCCTGAACAGCGCGATAGCCATTTCGAACGAAGGCAGCCCCAGATAGGCGCTCTCGACCTTGCCGGGTCTCGGAAACAGCTTCACTTCAACGCCGGTTATGATGCCGAGCGTTCCCTCGGCACCAATGAAAAGCTGCTTCAGGTCGTAGCCGCGATTGTCCTTTCGCAGTCCGGAAAAGCCGTTCCATAGCTCGCCGTCCGGCAACACCACCTCTAGGCCGACGATGAGATCGCGGGCCATTCCATAGCGCAGCACATTGACCCCGCCGGCATTGCTGGCCGCATTGCCGCCGATCTGGCAACTGCCCTGCGCGCCGAGCGCCAGCGGAAACAGGCAGTCCTGATCTTCGGCCGCGTCCTTGATATGCTGCAATACGCAGCCGGCATCGGCCTGTAGCGTGAAATTGTCAGCGTCGACACGGCGGATCCTGTTCAGCCGTTCCAGGCTGATGATGACCGCGCCACCGACCGTGCCGATGTCAATCGCACCTGCGACTAGCCCTGTATTGCCGCCTTGCGGGATGATTGTCAGTCCGAGCGCGCCGCACAGCCGAACAGCCGCCTGTACTTCGGCGACCGAAGCCGGTTTCAGCACCGCGAGCGCCCCGCCGCGATGATCGCCTGACCAATCCCCGAGGTACTTAGCCATATCGGCGGCGTCCGTGGTTACGCCGCCTTGCCCGAGAGCGTGCGCCAGCGCGGCGACTATTTCAGGCGAGATGCCGTGGGTGGTCATTCAATGGCCGGCGTTAGTGTTTGCATATATGGTTATACATATCATCCTACAACTTAAAACCTGTCAATGGGAATGGGTCGAAGGGGCGGTGGGTAAACCGCCTCTACGGTCGCCGAGGTCAGATGTCTGGGAAGGAGGGTAGGGCGTATGATTAGCCCGCTCGGCCTGGTTCGAGCGGCTGGCCCGGAGTTATCCGAGCGGGTGAGAGGTCGGCGACGGCTAACCTCAGAGGTACTGGGCGACCTTCTTGCCGACAGTGAGGAAGCGCAGCGGATCGATGGCTTCGCCATTGTGGCGGACTTCATAATGCAGATGCGGTCCGGTCGAACGGCCGCTGCTGCCGGTCTTGCCGATGATGGCGCCGGCGTCGAGTTTTTCACCGACGGTCACGTCGATTTCGCTCAAGTGCCCGTAGCGGGTGGCAAAGCCATTGCCGTGATCGACCTCGACCATGCGGCCATAGCCGCCGTTCCAGCCGGCCTTGGTGACGACGCCAGGCGCGGTGACCCGCGCCTCCATGCCGATCGGCGCCCTGAAATCCATGCCGGTATGCAACGCCGCCGTCCCGAGTATGGGGTCGGTGCGCACGCCGAACGGGCTGGTGACGGAGTGGCCGGGGGCGGGGTTGGCAAGCGGCAGCTGGCGCGCTTCCTTCTTGAGGTGATCGAGCGTATCCAGCGCCTCGTCGAGTTCCCTAACCTTGCTGTCGAACATCATCGAACTGTCGAGCGGGACAAGCGGTCCGCCGACATCGCTTTCGCCCTTGCCGAAATCGCTGTCGACCGGAAGGCCCGCGGCTTGCAGTGCCTCCTGAATGGCATCGGCGCTCTTATAGGCGTTGTCGGCAAGCGTGCTGATGCGGGTGAGTTGCTCGTTCTCGATCCCGAACGGCTCGTCCGCGATGATGAGTCTTGGCTCGCAGGAGATCGCGATAGCAACCATGACACGCTGGCGCATACCCCCACTGAGCTGGTGAGGATAGGCCTCGGCTTTGGTCTCTGCATCCGGGATGCGGACCTTCTTGAGAAGGTAGATCGCCTGCGCTTTGGCGGCGCTCCAGGACATCCGGCGATGACGCACCAGCGGCTCGGCGATCTGGCGCCAGATGCGCAGGCTTGGGTTCAGCGCTGTCATCGGCTCCTGGAAAACGATGCCGACCTCGTTGCCTCGGATGTCCCTGATCTGTTTCGGTGACTGCGTCTGCATATCACGG
>NZ_JAFKIC010000029.1 GCF_017306585.1 Mesorhizobium sp.
CGTCGACGCAGCTGGAGCAGGCGATGCCGTGGAAGGACAGGCGGCCGCCTGTGCGTGGGTAATTCTCGGCGAGGTAAGGCCGGATCAGGTTAGAGCACCCACTATAGCGCTCTACGGCGCCCCCCTCTGGCCTGCCGGCCATCTCCCCCACAGGTGGGGAGATTGGCAGCTTCGGCGCCGGCTCTTCTTCTTGTGATGCTGAAAGTTGGCGAAGGCGGCGCTACAGCCAATCTCCCCCCTCGTGGGGGAGATGGCCGGCAGGGCAGAGGGGGCGCCGTAGGGCGCTACCGCGACATCGCTACCCGATAATCTCCAGCCGCCTCGGCAGCCTGTTCATCGCCACGGGCCCATCCGCCGTGATCAGGAACTGGTCCTCGAGATTGAAGCTGGCGAGGCCGTCTATGTAGAGCGGGATCTCGAAAGCCAGCACCATCCCGGCTTCGATCCCGACATCACTGCCGGCCGCGATGAACGGCCATTGCTCCGAAAACACCGACTGGCCGACGCCGTGGCCGAAATGGCCACGCCGATAGGAACGCAACCCCTGCCGCGCCAGGCTTTCGGTGGTGACGCGGTGAACGTGACCGAGCGTGTTGCCGGGTACAAGTTCCGCCAGCCCGTCCTCGAAGGCGCGTTCGGCGATGGCGTGGAGTTCGGCCTGATCGGCGGAAGGCTGGCCGAAGATGAAGTTGCGCGACATGTCTGAGGCGTAGAAGCCGACCGTACAGACCATGTCGCATTTCAAGGGATCGCCGGCCGTTGCCTTGTCATCGGCGCCCTTGGCCCGCGCACCGAGCGTGACATATTCCGCGGTAACGACGGGATGGGAGAGCCCCGCAGCCGCGTCGGCGACCCCCATGCGGTAAAGCGCGACGAGGTCGGCCTGACGCATGCCGGCCATGGCATCGACCTGCAAGCGCTCCAGACCGGCCTCCGACAGGAGGATGCCTTGCCGCAGGAGGTCGATCTCGCGCGGCGACTTGATGGCCCGGAGCCGATCCAGCACCGGCGAGCCGTCGATCAACCGGCAATCCGGCAGCAATGCCTGGATGGCGGCAAAATCGGCGGCGGGAATGAAGTCGAGGTCGGCGCCGAGCGTTGCGCGCTCCAGCCCGAAATCGGCGAGCATGGCCCGCAGCTGGCGCACCGAGCCGGCGAGATCGAAGGTCGCGGGACGCGAAAAATCCGGCGCGCGGCCAAGCGCGGCCAGTCCGGCCTCGATCCGTTCCGGCAAGGGCTTGCCGGGGGATGATGCCTCCACCGGCGCGGATTCGATCCAGATCGCGTGCGAGCGCACGACCGCTTCGGGCGCGGCGGCCCGCAACTGGGCCGCGTTGAAGTCAGCGGCGACGACGCCGATCGGCAGGTCCTGCCTGGCCGGGATGACGACGAAGCCGCCGCCGGCGCGCCGGAACAGTCCGGCCGGCCCGATCCAGGCGCCGGTCGCGTAGTGGAAGGCTTCAGGTGCTGAGAGCACCAGGGCCGAAATGCCGGCGCGCTGCATCAACTCGGTGGCGCGCTGGCGGTCGACAAAGCCCGTCATATCTTTTCTCCGAATGACCAGGCGGCAACGGAGCATTGCGGTGGCGGACAATCAAGCCGCAGGCCAGGGCTATTTGATCGATTCCAGCTTGGCGAGCGCGGCGGTGAAGCCGGCCAGCGACACCGGGATGGTGATCGGCTTGCGGGTTATCGATTCCATGCCGATGTTGAGGTTGGTGCCCGACTTCATCGCCTTGACCAGGTCCGGCGACAGCGGCGTGGCGGCGTAGGCGCCGTTCTGGTCGCTGGTCTGGATGGCAATCGTGTTCTTCTGTCCCTGGTCGACCTGATAGCTGGCGCCGGACGGCAGGAACAGCCCGTGCGGCAAGGCGAGCAGCATGGCCAGGCTGCCATTGGCGTTGTCGCGGCGCACCGTCACCGTCAGCACGCGCTGTCCCGTCTTGGCCTCGGTCAGGTTCTGTGACAGCTGGCATTGCAGTTCGGTGCCCGCCGAGCCGCTGGAGCAGTTCACCGCCCAGGGGTTGGCATCGGCGGGCTTGGCTTCCTTCGGCGGGGCGGGCTTAGCGTCTTCGGCAAGCGCGGGTCCGAACCAGGCCAGCCCCAGGCAAAGCGCCGCCGCCCCGGCGAATCGGCAGGTCGAATTAGCAATAGCTAAAATAGTTCCCATGTTCTTCGTGATCCCCGCGACGTTCCTTGCCCAGGCAGGTATTCTCCCTCGCCAGCCTTGATACAACAGCAGGCACTACTCCGAAAGCGGCGTCGCACCCAAGCAAGCCGGCAAATCTACTGTTGCCATCCCGCCACACATAAGAACTTTAGCAGAAAATAACTGAATTCGAGGCAGCCGGGGCTCGCTATACAATATAATCGGCGTAAAAATTCGTACACGCGGGACGTGCAAGTCCCAGAAGGACTCGCCAGGGATGGGTTCCAAGCGCAGCGTGCGCACTATCGCAAGCATTATCCGGAAGCCGACTGGCTGGTAGCGCTGGCCGAGCCAGCACCGCATCATCGACATCGCCTTCCTGCCGGCCCATCGCCGCAAGGGCCTGGGCGGCGCGCTGCTTCGCGACCTCATCGACGAGGCATGGTTAGCCGGCAAATCGGCGTCGATCCATGTCGAGAAGAACAACCCGGCCCGGCGGCTCTATCTCGAGCTCGGCTTCGTCGTCGTCGAGGACAAGGGCGTCTACGACCTCATGGCCTGCGCGCCGGCGGCGGGCGAGGTGACCGCCCGGTAGGCGGTTGGAGCTCCGCTGCTCAATTCGGCCGCTTGCCGTAAGTCGGGGAATTGGCCGAAGCCTTTCGTCATCCCTGGGCGGAGCAGGAGCGAAGCTCCGTCGCGGAGACCCTGGGATCCATGCCGGGACTCCGGCCAAGGAATGCAACGGTTCAAAAAGGGCATCAATCGTCGGCATTGTGTGTGCAAAGCAGACCCTGCACCGCGGCAACGCCTTGAAGTCGCGGCATGGATCCCGGGGTCTGCGCCGCGTCGCTTCGCTTCTTGCTACGCCCAGGGATGACGAAGAGCGACCAGCGCCTAGTTGAACACCGCTTCATAAAGCCGCCCGGCCGCGTCGGCGGCGACCGGCACGATGAAGATGTCGTGGGCGGCGCCATTGCCGGTGAGGCGATAGGTCGCCTGCGGCAGGGCGATCTCGCGCGGTCCTCTGAACATGAGCGAGAAGCCGCCACCCTCGCGAGGGCTGGACGCGATGCGGTTGACCGCGCTCAGTTCGAGCGAGATCCGCTGCTCGCCGGCGTCGATGGTGAATGCCTGCCCGATCGCCTGTTCGAAATCCGCCGCTGTCATGCCGTCCGCCTCAATTTGCCTGTTCGAGATTGGCCTTCCGGAAACCGGATTTTGCGCCGCCGATGATGCGCCAGGACAATTCCGCGGAGCAACCGCAAAATACAGCGGCGAGCCTGCTTTAATGCGTGCACGAGACACTGTAGTACTTTGCGCCGGCGCGGGAGTCTTGGCCATGTCAAGAACAGCGCCATGTGAGGCGGCTCCAATCATTGGGGTCCGATGCTTGGGGGCCGGCCCGATCGGCCGGAGGAGAAAGGGACCGAGATGGCTGACGTTGGGACAAACACGCAAGCGGCGGCGAGCGAGGCCATGCCGCTGTTCTATTCCCGGCCCGAGGCGCTCAACCCGGTGCGGCATGGCTCGCTGGGCCTGACCGCGCGCGCGGACTTTTCCTTCGCCCGTTCCGCCCACGCCATTCCGGTTGTCGCGGCGGAAATGCCGGCGGCGATGCGTTCCTACCCCATCGTCTTCATCGGCGCGGGCAAGGCGCCGGTCATCATCACCGGCGTGCGCCAGAACGAGAACCTGTTCGTCGACGCCGAAGGCCGCTGGACGGCGCCGCATTACATCCCTGCCTATGTGCGCCGCTACCCCTTCATCCTGGCCGAGGATCCGAAGGCGCCCGGCCGGCTGACGCTGTGCGTCGACCGGGCGAGCGACCGGGTGGTCGATCAGGTCCTGGCGCCGCTGCGCGAAGACAAGATCGCGCCCTTCTTCAGCGGCACGGAGCCCACCGAGGCGACCAAGCAGGCGCTCGCCTTCTGCAACCAGTTCCAGATCGATTTCAGGGCCACCCGCGAGATGGTCGACAAGATCGACGCGCACGGCCTGTTCGCGCCGCGCCAGAGCAAGGTGACGCTGGAAGGCGGCGAAGTGCTCAACCTCACCGATTTCCAGGTGATCGACGAGGAAGCCTTCAACAAATTGAGCGACGCCGCCTTCCTCGATCTCAGGAAATCCGGCGCGCTCGGCCTCCTCTACTGCCACCTCGCCTCGACCAACAGCTGGACATCGCTGGTGCACCAGGCATCGGTGAGGAAGGCGGGGTGAGGCAGAGAAACGAGGTATTGCGAGGGCAAATGAGTCGCCAACATTGTGTGCCGATATTGCTTGGCGACAGCGCAGTTCCTCTTGAGCTTGTGCAAAGCCGATGTAGTTTCGAGCCAACGAGCGAGGCGGACATCCAGGCACTTATTCATCGACATCCAGGGTCATTGCCCATTGCAGAGATCGATTCACTTTTCTGCGACCCGGTCCCAATTTGTACCGAACTCAATACACGTGCCGGTGCAATCGACAATTTCATGGTGACGACTTCAGGATTGCCGATAATCGTGGAATGCAAACTTTGGCGAAATCCTGAAGGCCGTAGAGAAGTCATTGGGCAGATACTCGACTACGCAAAGGAGCTTAGCCGGTGGACATCATCAGACCTGCAAAGAGAGGTAAGTCGTCGCCTAAACCGACAAGGGAATCCGATTCTGGAACTTGTACGTGAGCGATTACCTACGGTTGATGAGATCGCCTTCAACGATACGCTAACTCAGAATCTTAGACGTGGAAGGTTTCTTCTGCTTATCGTAGGCGACGGAATACGCGAGGGTGTGGAGGCTATTGCGGATTATCTGCAACGCCACGCGGGCTTGCATTTCAGTTTAGGCTTGGTCGAACTGCCAATCTACGCAATGCCGAGCGGTGGTCGAATTGTTGTACCACGTGTGCTCGCTCGAACAGCGATCTTGTCACGAGAGGTGGTGGCGGTTCCCGACGGCTTCACTATTCGCGAGGTCGCCAGCGCAACAGATGAAGCTAGTGAGGTTGACCCCGAACGGATCGCCCTTGCCGATGCCCAGGAGAAGTTCTGGGCGGAGTTTCTTCAAGATTTGACGCTGGACGATCCTGAACAGCAGATACCTAAGCCGGCCCGCGCAGGAAACCTCTCATTTATGATGCCGGCGCCAAGTGGATCGAGCTGGATCACATGCTACCGAGATATGCGCAACAAGGAGGTTGGGGTGTTCCTTTCAGCTCACAGGAACACTGTTGGCGAGCTTGCAATGCAAGCGATCGTTGAAGATTGGGAGAACGTAAAGCTAGAGCTGGAAGATGCGGCTGAGGTTGTTCAGGACAAGTATGGGCGACCCAAGATTATGATCTCGCGCCGCTTCGGCTCACTCGACGATCCAACAATACGGGCTCAGGCTTTCCATTGGCTGAGACCATGCCTCAATAACTTCGTCAACGTGATCCGCCCACGAGTTCGATCGGAAGTTGGCGACCATGAACAGTAACCGGTGAACCTGTCCTTCCCAAAACGCGAAAAAGCCGCGGCGGACCGCGGCTTTTCGATGCTTGATTCCCCTGGAGGAAACTGGAGCGGGTGAAGCGATTCGAACGCTCGACCCCAACCTTGGCAAGGTTGTGCTCTACCCCTGAGCTACACCCGCTCACACGGCGTCTTCGCCGCAAGCCGGGCCTATATGGCTGAAGAGCGCGGCGATTGCAACAGGGAAATCGCAGCCTTTTTGCATCGTTTTGGGCGACGCCGGCAAACCGCCGCCATGCGCGGATTTCCATGTCGCGTCGCGCGACGGCCTTGTGTCGGCGACCGCATTGGCCGTAAACGGCAGGGCGCCAAATGGAAGGGACAGGACAGATGCCCAAGACCGAAGCCGAGCTTTTCGCCTTTCTCGCCGACCTGGGCATCGCCGTTTCGACGAAGCGCCATCCGCCGCTCTACACGGTCGCCGATTCGCAGGCGTTGCGCGGCGAAATCGCCGGCGGGCATACGAAAAACCTGTTCCTGAAGGACAAGAAGGACAATTTCTTCCTGGTCACGGTCGGCGAGGATGCAATTGTCGACCTCAAGCAGATCCACCAGCTGATCGGCGCCGCCAGCCGCGTTTCCTTCGGCAAGCCGGAAATGCTGATGGAGCTTCTGGGCGTGCTGCCGGGCGCGGTCACCGTCTTCGGCGCCATCAACGATACGGAGAAAAGGGTCAAGCTGGTGCTGGATCAGGATCTGATGGAGCACGCGGTCATCAATGCGCATCCTTTGACCAATGAGGCGACGACATCGATCGCGTCGGCCGATCTGATCAGATTCGTCGAGGCAACCGGGCACGATGCTGCTATCTTGAAAGTCTCGGCATGATCGCCACATGGATGGCGAAACCGATTTCCAATGACATGGCGCCGGGCCACGGGCCGGCGGCGCGACCGAAAGGGTGACGAGATGAGCGACAACAATCCGTTTGGCGGATCCTTCGGCAGCAGTGGCGGCCAGTATGCCACTACGGTGCAGTATGGCGGAACCGAGCCGGCGGCGGCGAAAGCCGCGCCCGGCGATGTGACGCTCGCTCCCCCCGCCGATGTCATCAAGGACACAACGACAGCGGCCTTCGCCGCCGACGTCATCCAGGAATCGCGCCGCCAGCCGGTGCTGGTCGACTTCTGGGCGCCATGGTGCGGACCTTGCAAGCAGCTCACCCCGCAGCTGGAAAAGGCGGTCAAGGCGGCCGGCGGCAAGGTCAAGCTGGTCAAGATGAACATTGACGACCATCCCTCGATCGCCGGCCAGCTCGGCATCCAGTCCATCCCGGCGGTCATCGCCTTCAAGGACGGCCAGCCGGTCGACGGCTTCATGGGCGCCATTCCCGAGAGCCAGATCGCGCAGTTCATCGACAAGGTCGGCGGCAAGGGCAATGGCGCCCCGGCGGTGGCCGAGGCGCTTGCGGCGGCGGCCGAGGCGCGCGACGCCGGCGACATGCAGACCGCGGCCGACATCTATGACGCCATCCTGGCGCAGGCGCCTGAAACCATCGAGGCGATCGCCGGGCTGGGCGATCTGCTGTTCGAGGCCGGCGACACGGAAGGCGCCGAGGCGCTGCTTGCAACGGCGCCCGAGGCCAAGAAGGACGTGCCGCTGCTCGCCGCCCTGCGCGCCAAGATGGCGCTCGCCGCGCAGGCAGCGAGCCTCGGCAATCCGGCCGAATTCGAGAAGCGGCTGGCCGACAACCCGAAGGACCATCAGGCGCGTTTCGATCTCGCCATGATCCAGAACGCCAGAGGCGAACGCACGGCGGCGGCCGAAAGTCTGCTCGCCATCATCAAGGCGGACCGCGCCTGGAACGATGACGGCGCCAAGACGCAGCTGCTGCAGTTCTTCGAGGCCTGGGGCATGACCGATGAGGCGACACTGGCGGCGCGGCGCAAATTGTCGTCGCTGCTGTTTTCCTAGAGGCGTTAGCGGTTTCACGGAACGGGAACCGCTCCCTTTGGTTTCAAGCAACTCCGGGCGGCAGCGGATCAGATTTTTCCCGGAATTGCCTTAGCCGACTGCCCTGCTGTTTTGTCGCAGGCTTGCGTTGCCAGGCGAAAGCGCCAGATAGGACAGAACGAAGGCAGCATTTGCGCTTCCCGATGGAAGCGATCGGAGGAACGAGGTGCAAGCGGGAAACGCGCATTACCGGCTCGCCAAGGATCTGCCGTCAGCGATCCCGCTCTTCCCGCTCGAGGGCGCGCTCCTCCTGCCGGGTGGCCGCATGCCGCTCAATATCTTCGAGCCGCGCTACCTGCAGATGGTGGACGAGGCGGTAGCCGGCTCGCGGCTCATCGGCATCATCCAGCCCAGCCTCGACGGCGCATTGCGCGAGGACGGCGAGCCGGCGCTCTGCAATGTCGGCTGCCTCGGGCGCATCATCGCCTTTTCCGAGACCGGCGACGGCCGCTACCTGATTTCGCTGCAAGGCGTGTGCCGGTTCCGCATCGCCCACGAACTGACCGTCAAGACGCCGTTCCGGCAGGCGAAGCCCTCGCCGTTCCTCGCCGATCTTCATGAGGACCAGGCGGCGAACGAGATCGACCGGCCGGCGCTGCTCAAGGCATTCCGCGCCTATCTGCAGGCCAATGACCTGGACGCCGACTGGGAAAGCGTCAGCCGGGCCGAAAACGCCATGCTGGTCAACGCGCTATCGATGATGGCGCCTTACGGGCCGGCGGAGAAGCAGGCGCTGCTCGAAGCCGCCGATCTGAAGACGCGGGCCGAGACGCTTATCGCCATCACCGAGATGACGCTGGCGCGCGAGAATGAGGATTTCGGCTCGAGCTTGCAGTAGGGTGCGTCGACAGTCAGGTGATGCCGATGGGCGATACATGCCGTGCCCGGGGAGAGAATGCGATGGCGGATGGGCGTGACGGGACCAAGGCGAGCGTCGATCCGAAGCTGCTGGAATTGCTGGCCTGCCCGCTGACCAAGGGGCCGCTGACATGGGATCCGCAGCGCGGCGAGCTGATATCGCGGGTCGCCAAGCTCGCCTATCCCGTGCGCGACGGCATCCCGATCATGCTGCCCTCGGAGGCGCGGGCGCTGTCGGTGGAGGATGTGCTGCCGCCGCCGAGGCTGAGCGGGCCGTCATAGCAGGTGAGAAGTGGGCGTCGCTTCATCACTCGAAAAGTGGCGGCGGGCGCGGCGGCTGTGGCGCAGGGGGGTGAGAGGCTGGTGGGGCACGGCCCCCCTCTGTCCTGTCGGACATCTCCCCCACAAGGGGGGAGATCGGCAGTTTCGCTGTCCAGCCCGTCCCTCAACGTTGAAGATTGGCGAAAGCCGTAGTGACGGCCAATCTCCCCCCAAGTGGGGGAGATGCCCGGCAGGGCAGAGGGGGGCGCGAAGGAACGCCAACACTGCTTTGTTCCCGCCCCGCTCGCGGATGATCGGTAGTGACGGGGCGCAAGGGCAGGATGCCCTATTGAAAATTGCGTCCCTTGGGCATGACGCTTTCGGCTTCCTCCGACAATACCGCCAGATCCTGCCGGGTCGAGGCATTGCGCGGCTC
>NZ_JAFKIC010000030.1 GCF_017306585.1 Mesorhizobium sp.
TGGACGTAGCCACGAGTAATCGCCCCCCTCGAGGGGGAGATGGCCGGCAGGCCAGAGGGGGTCGGTTCGACCGGATGCAGCCTCCTTGCGGCGCAGCAAGGCTAGCGCTTCACGCGCGGCGACCCCCTCTGTCGCCTTCGGCGACATCTCACCCTCGAGGGGGGAGATTACGCTCTTAGGCCGAATTGCTCACCGGCCGATAGACCGGCGTATCGATGCCTTCCATGCGGGCCTTGATCTGCAGCGCCACGTATTTCGAGTAGAAGCGTGACAGCGCGAGGTTGCCGCCATGGAACCACAGCGCTTCCTGCGCGGTCGGCTTCCACATGTTGCGCAACTCGCCCTGCCAGGGGCCTGGGTCGCCCTTGACGCCGGAGCCGAGGCCCCAGCACGGGCCGACCTTGTCGGCAACCTCGCGCGAGACGAGTGCCGCGACATTCTCGTTCATGGACTGATAGCCGGTGCAGGCAATGATGGCGTCGGCTTCAAGCTCGCTGCCGTCCTCGAACAGGATGCCCTTTTCCGTCAGCGCCTTGATCGGCACGCCGCTGCGGATGCCGACCTTGCCGTCGATGATCAGGTCGGAGGCGCCGACATCGATGTAATAGCCCGAGCCTGTACGGTAGGCCTTCATCAGCAGGCCGGTCTCGTCGTCCCCGAAATCGAGGGCGAAGCCCGACGCCGCGAGACGCTCATAGAAATCGGCGTCGCGCGCGCGGATGACATCGTAGAGCGCCCGCTGGCCCTTGGGCACCAGCGCGAAGGGCGTCGAGGCGACGATCATGTCGGCCTTCTCGGTGGTGATGCCGCGCGCCAGCGCGTCCTCCGAGAAGATCTCGAAGCCGACCTGCATCAGCGTGTCCGACTTGACCACCGTGGTCGGCGAACGCTGGATCATGGTGACGTCGGCTCCGCTTTCCCAGAGATCGACGCAGACATCGTGGCCCGAGCTTGCCGCACCGATGACGGCGACCTTTTTCCCGCGATACTTCTCGCCGCTCGCATACTGGCTGGAGTGCAGCAATTCGCCCTTGAACCGGTCGGCGCCCTCCAGATCGATCCGACGCGGCGGGCCATAGGCGCCGGTGGCGAAGACGATGTGCTTGGGCTTCAGCGTGATCTGCCGGCCGACACGGTCGACAACCACGGTCCAGACCTTTTCCTTGTCGTCATAGGAGGCGCTGAGGCACCTGGTGGCGACCCAGTAATTGAGCTCCATGACGCGCGTGTACATTTCCAGCCAGTCGCCCATCTTGTCCTTGGGCGTGAAAACAGGCCAGTTGTCCGGGAATGGAATGTAGGGCAGATGGTCGTACCAGACCGGATCGTGCAGCACGAGCGTGCGGTAGCGGTTGCGCCAGGAATCGCCCGGCCGCGCATTCTTCTCGATGACGATTGTGGGAACGCCCAGCTGCCTCAACCGCGCGCCCAGCATGATGCCGCCCTGGCCGCCGCCGATGACCAGGCAATAGGGCTGCTCTGAAGCGCCGAGGTCGCGCGCCTCGCGCGCCCGGGCTTCCGACCAGGTCTCGCGCGCGGGATCGGCCTTGTGGCGCACGCCGAGCGGCCGCGCCGGCCCCTTGCGCTCCTCGAATCCTTTCAGGTCCGTCATAGCCGTGAACAGTGTCCGGCATCGACCGTCGCGCAGGCGCATGATGCCCTGCCCCCAGGCTGTCGCCGTCTCGAAGGTGAACCAGGCCTCGATGGTGCCCTCGTCCGAGGTCGCTTCGCCGGTGATCCGCCATGAGCCGGGCTTTGTCGTTGCCAGCGTCGATCCGAGCATGCCGGCGATGGCGTCGCGGCCTTCCATAGTGGTGATGTTCCAGGTGAAGGTCAGAAGATCGCGCCAGTAGCAGTCGTCGACGAACAGGCTGGCGGCACCGGCCGCATCGCCGGTTTCGAGCGCGTGCGAAAAGGACGCGAGCCATGCGGCCGCCTGTTTCGTTGGTGCCATGTCGAGCATTTCGTCTCTTCCCCTCTTGTCGTTTCACATTGGCGCCGACGCCGACCCCTTCTCCCCTTGTGGGAGAAGGTGGCCTCGCGCAGCGAGGTCGGATGAGGGGTGTTCCAGGGAACACCAACGCCTCACCTCGCTGGAACACTCCTCATCCGTCTCGGCGCTAAAGCGCCGATCCACCTTCTCCCACAAGGGGAGAAGGAAGAACCGCATTATCAATCCCCTAACGGCTCCATTTCCTTTCCCGTGCGGTGGATCTGGGCGTTGTACTTGATGCGGCGCACCGTTTCGCGCGCCGAGCCGTCGAGCTTGTAGGCCGAAGCGACCGCCAAGAGGTCGATCATTGCCAGGAAGGCATAGCGCGAGGCCGTCGGCTTCAGCGTGTCGGGATATTCGGGCACGGCGACCGCCAGCCTGACGTCGCAGGCGCGCGCGAGTTCGGTGTCGGGCGCGGTCACGGCGATGGCGCCGGCGCGGTAGTGCTTGGCGAGCTCGACGGCCTCGATCACCTCGCGCGTGCGCCCGGTCGCCGAAATGGCGATCACCAGGTCGCCGGGCTTCAGCGTCGAGGCGGTCATGCGCATCAGATAGGGATCGCACTGGGCGCTGACCGTGATGCCGTAGCGGAACAGCCGGTACTGGGTCTCCTGCGCCAGCGCGGACGAGCTGCCGCCGAGGCCGAAGACGGTGACCTGGCGGGCGCGTGCGATCAGTTCGGCGGCCTTCTCCAGTTCACCCGGATCGAGCTGCCGCTCGGCTTCCTGCAGCGCCCGGCGCGCCTCGCCGAACACGGCGTTCCAGTATGGCATGCCGGCGTCGCCCTGCCTGCCCGGCGAGGTGTCCAGATAAAGCGCGCCGACGACGAGGCTCTGCGCCAGCTTCAGCTTGAAGTCGCGCACACCCTCGCAGCCGATGGCGCGGCAGAACCGCGTCACCGTCGGCTCGCTCACTCCGGCGCGCTGGGCAAGTGCTGCGTTGGAAGCGTCGACGGCGTATTTGACGTCGTCGAGCACGACATCGGCGACGCGGCGCTCGGCCGGGCGCAATTCCGGGTAGGAATCCTTGACCAGCGAGATGATGTCGGGAATGCGCCTGATATCGCGCCCTTCCGGTTCGCTGCCCTCGCGGCTGTCAGCTTCGGTCATGAGGTCGATCTTCCCTGCCCTGTTCGACCCGACCTCTTACCATGTTTGCACGCTGCCGTTCCATCTAGCCGGCCCCGCTGCAACCGCTGCGTGCCGCAAGGGAATGCCGATACTCCGAGGTCCGAGTATGTAGGAAAGCAACACGCAATTCAAGGTCGTATAATCGTTTTAAAAACAACAGGATATGCTAAAGGCAAGATTTTCCTGATAAGCGTACCACCACGAACGCTTGACAGCAAAGTAGGATAGTTACAGACTGATTTTCAACAAGTCTGATGACCATTGGATCATCACGCAAATCTCCGAGGGGCGGATGAACGCGGGCGAGACAACAGCGCCGAAGCTTGGCGTGCAGGCGGCGACCAAGATCTATCACACGGCATCTGGCGACCTCTTGGCGCTGGACCGCTGCAGTCTCGACATCAGGGCCAGTGAGATCGTTTCGATCGTCGGCCCGTCCGGCTGCGGCAAGACCACGCTTTTATGGTCGATGTCGGGCCTGCACAGCCTGACCGGTGGCGAGATCCTGCTCGACGGCAAGAAGATCACCGGGCCGCATCCCGACATCGGCATCGTCTTCCAGGAAGCGAACCTTCTGCCGTGGCGCAATCTCGACGCCAACATCCGCTTCCCGTTCGAGATCAAGGGCGAGAAGCCGGACCGCGCCTGGATCGCGCATCTCCTGAACCGCGTCGGCCTCGACGGCTTCGGCGGCAAGTTCCCGCGCGAGCTTTCGGGCGGTATGCAGCAGCGCGCCGCGATCGTGCGGGCGCTGGCGCTGAAGCCGTCCGTGCTGCTGATGGACGAGCCGTTCGGCGCGCTGGACTCCTTTACCCGCGAGGAAATGAACCGTCTGGTCGAGGAAATCTGGCTCGACACCAAGACCACCATCGTCTTCATCACTCACTCGATCGAGGAGGCGATCTTCCTCTCCGACCGCGTGGTGGTGCTCAGCGCACGGCCGGGCCGGGTCGCCAAGGAATACCGGGTGCCGTTCCCGCGCCCTCGTTCGCTGGAGATCATGGCGACGCGCGAGGTGTTCGACCTCACCAACAAGATCAAGATGGATATTGTCGGCGAGCGCGCCACCGCGAAGCCGGAACAGCAGCGCCCAAGCGCCGAGATCGTGAGGATCAGGCCATGAGCGACGCCATTCCGGAATTCTCGAAGGCCAAATCCGGTGATGGGCAGGATGTCAGTCTGACCAATCTCTCCGCCTTCGCCAGCGGCCCCGGCATCAAGTCGGGCAAGGAGGTCGCTGCCATCCTCGCGGTGGCGGTGATCATTATCGGCGGCATAGAGCTGGCATTGCGGCTGTTCCACGTGCCGCTCTACATCATGCCGCCGCCGAGCTCGATCGTTCAGGCGCTGTTCGAGGAGTTCCCGCTCATCGCGCCGCATCTCGGCTATACGCTGGTCGAGCTGGTGTCGGGCTTCGCCATCGGCGCGGCCGTCGGCCTGGTGCTGGCCGCCGTCATCACCCAGTTCCCATTCGCGGAAAAGATCGTCGCGCCCTACATCCTGCTGCTGGTCACCACGCCGATGCTGGCGCTGGTGCCGCTGCTCATCCTGCGCTTCGGCTTCGGCTACACGCCGCGCATCATCGCGGTGGCGCTGGCTGCCGGGCCGATGGTGATGATCAACGCCGCCACCGGCTTTCGCCGCGTCGACAGCGCCAAGATCGCGCTGGCGCGTTCCTACGGCGCCAGCACCTTGCAGATCTTCTGGAAGATCCGCGCGCCGATGGCGCTGCCGATGATCCTGGTCGGGCTGATGATCGGCGCGATTTTCGGGCTGCTCACGGCGGTCGGCGCCGAGATGGTCGGCGGCGGCTTCGGCCTCGGCAACCGGCTGACGACGTACTCGTCGATGATCCAGATGCCGCAATTCTTCGCCGTGGTGCTGATCCTGTCGATGCTCGGCATCCTGATCTACGTGCTGTTCTTCCTGATCGGCAAGAAATGGGCGAGCTGGGAGGCTTGAGAACAAGGATTTGAGCAACGCCCGGGAGGCGGGCGGCACGGCAAGACACTGACGTCAAAACAAAAAGGGGAAGACCATGACCAAAGACAATTTCATGCGACAGGCGGGAATAAGCCGCCGCTATTTCCTTCAGGTGACCGGCGCCGGACTTGTGACGGCGACCGCACTCGGCGCAACCGGCCTCAAGGCGAAGGCGGCGGCCTACGGAAAATTCACCTGGATCTCGCCGCGCGGCACGCTCGAAGTGCTCGACGACTATCCCTATTGGGCGGCCAAGAAGGCCGGCTATTTCGACGGGCTCGACACCGACATGCAGCCGGGCCCATCGGACGGCACGGCGACGGTGAAGTTCGTCGATATCGGGCAGGCCGATATGGGCTTCCCGTCGCCCGGCGTGTTCTCCTTCGCCATCCAGAACGGCATGAAGCTGAAGTCGGTGTTCCACATGGGCGCGCGCGACACGTTCTCCATCGCCTTCCGCAAAGGCGAAGGATCGAACGACCTGAAGAAGCTCGAAGGCAAGACCATCCTGCTCGGCTCCGCCGCCTGGCAGGCGATCACCGATCCGCTGCTCGCCGCGCAAGGCGTCGATATCAAGAAGGTCAAATATGTCGAGGCCGGCTGGCCGACCTGGGGCACCGCCCTTGCCGGCGGCCAGGGCGACGCGGCGCTGTCCTGGGAGGGGCTGCGCGCCGAATGGATCGCCAAGGGGCTCGACTTCGAATACTGGCTGGGTGTCGAACATTCCAAGCTGCCGGCCAACACCTTCGTGGTGCGCACCGCCGACCTCGAGGATGCCGACAAGAAGGCGTTCCTGGAAAAGTACCTGCGCGGCTGGGCGATGGGGCTCGAATTCGGCTACCAGAACCCTCGCGCGGCGGTCGAGGCGGTGTTCGAACAGTTCCCGACTCTGGCCAAGAATCTCGGTCCCGAACTCGGCACCACCTCCATCCTGCAGCAGATCAACGTCTTCCGTGGCGACATGGACAAGCGCGGCGGCTGGGGCTCGCACGACATGGCGAGCTGGCAGGGCTTCTTCGACGAGATCCATAAGATCGGCCAGATCACCAGCCCGGTGAAGGCCGAGGATGTCTGCACCAACGACCTTATCGCGGCGGCCAACGACTTCGACAAGGCCAAGGTCAAGGCCGACGCCGACGGCGCCAAACTGTCGGAAGGGTTTGCCGCGCTCGATGTCGAGAAGATCAAGGCGCACCTGTTCGATTCGGCGGTGAAGTAGCGCCATTGCGGCCGGCGTCTTTCTCCCCGTCTCTATACGGGGAGAAATGCCCGGTAGGGCAATGAGGGGCGGCGCAAACTTGATGTGATTACCGGCGGCGCGTTGCCGCCGACAGTTCAATCAAAATTCGGGAGGCTGAGATGGCCGACAAGGTAAAAGTGCTGGTGGTGGGTCTCGGCAATATGGGGGCGTCGCATGCCAGCGCCTATCATCGCTCGGAAGGGTTCGAGATCGTCGGCATCATGAGCCGCTCGATCAAGAGCAGCAAGAAAATCCCGGCCGAGCTTTCCGGCTACCCGCTCTACGAGGATTTCGATCTGGCGCTGAAGGAGACCAGGCCTGACGCCGTCTCCATCAACAGCTGGCCCAACACCCATGCCGAATACGCGCTGAAGGCTATCGCCGCCAACTGCCATGTGTTCATGGAAAAGCCGCTCGCCACCAACATCGAGGACGCCGAGAAGGTGGTGGCCGCCGCGCGGGCGAAGAACCGCAAGCTGGTGCTCGGCTATATCCTGCGCGTCCATCCGTCCTGGATGAAGTTCATCGAGGTCGGCAAGACGCTCGGCAAGCCGCTGGTGATGCGGCTCAACCTCAACCAGCAGAGCAGCGGCAGCGCCTGGCACTGGCACAAGAACCTGATCGATTCGCTGATCCCGATCGTCGACTGTGGCGTCCACTATGTCGACGTCATGTGCCAGCTGACCGGCGCAAGGCCGGTGCGCGTGCACGGTATCGGAGCCAAGCTCTGGGCGGAGGCGGACAAGCAGAATTACGGCCACCTGCATGTCACCTTCGATGACGGTTCGGTCGGCTGGTACGAGGCCGGCTGGGGGCCGATGATGAGCGAGACGGCTTACTTCGTGAAGGATGTGGTCGGTCCGAAGGGTGCTGTCTCGATCGTCGCCGGCCAGGGCGCGGGCGACGCCAAGGATGCCGAGGAGGTTTCGGATTCGGCCGATATCGACCGGCACACCAAGACCGACGCGCTGAAGATCCATTATGCCGCCGTCGACGGCGACAAGAACTTTTCGAAGCCCGACGAGATCGTCAGCATGGAAGACGAGCCCGGCCACCAGGAGCTGTGCGACCGCGAGCAGGCTTTCTTCCTGCGCGCCATCCGCGAGGATCTCGACCTGACCGAGCAGATGGATGCGGCCGTCAACAGCCTGCGCATCGTGCTGGCCGCCGAGCAGAGCATCGCGCTCGGCCGGACCGTCGAGCTGGCCTGAGGTCGCGCCGGCCCCCTCATCCGGCCGCTTCGCGGCCACCTTCTCCCCGTGGGGAGAAGAGGTTGACGCCGGCGCCAACAATCTCCTCTCCCCGCCGGGGAGAGGTCAGCCGAGCGAAGCGGAGGCTGGGTGAGGGTGAGTCTCTTGGCCGGCTGCCCGATCATTCAAGGGAGAGAGACATGGTCACCGACAGTCTGCTGAAAACCTATACCGAGTCCGATGCGCTGGGGCTCTCCGACCTTGTGCATCGGGGCGAGGTTTCGCCTGCGGAGCTGACCGAGGCGGCGATCACCGTCATCGAAAGCGTGAACCCCGCGCTCAACGCTGTCATCCATCGCCTTTACGACATGGCGCGCGCGCAGGCAGGCACCGTCGACAAATCGGCGCCCTTCGCCGGCGTGCCGTTCCTGCTTAAGGAGCTTGCCTCTTCCTGGACGGGCGCGCCCAACACCAATTCCTCCGTCTACCTCAAGGATGTCGTCGCCGACTTCGATACCGAAGTGGTCCGCCGCATGAAGAAGGCGGGACTGGTGCTGGTCGGCAAGTCGAATGCGCCCGAAAATGGCTGGTCGATCACGACGGAGCCCAAGCTCTACGGCACGACGAAGAACCCATGGAAGGAAGGCATCACGCCCGGCGGCTCGAGCGGCGGTGCCGCCGCGGCCATCGCCTCGCGCATGGTGCCGATCGCGGAAGCCAGCGACGGCGCCGGCTCGATCCGGATACCCGCCTCCTGCTGCGGCATTGTCGGGCTGAAGCCGTCACGCGGCCGCGTCAGCCTCGCGCCGTTCGGCGACTACTGGTATGGTGGCGCCTACTTTCTCTGCTGTTCGCGCAGCGTGCGCGACACCGCGGCCTATCTCGACGCGGTCGCCGGCGCGCTGCCGGGCGATCCCTACACGCCGCCGGTGCCGGACGCCTCCTGGCTCAGCCTGTCGGCCAAGGCGCCGAAGAAGCTGCGCATCGGCTTCACCGTCACGCCGCCCAACGGCACGGCCACGGACCCGGAGGTGAAGGCAGCGGTGCTGGCCACCGTGGCTACGCTCGAAAGCCTCGGCCATCATGTCGAGGAGCACGACATGCCGCTCGACGCCAACGGCGTGTGGGCGACCTACACCAACATGACCTGCGTGCAGACGGCGGCGACCTTCGACTACCTGGAAACGGTGATCGGCCGGCCGGTGACGCCTGATGACGTCGAGGCGGTGACATGGGCGATCATCGAGCGCGGCCGCGCCACCAGCGGCACCAGGCACATCTCCGATGTCGAGCAGCTGCGGCAGGTCGGCCGCGACATCGTCGGCGATCTCGACGGCTACGATCTCTTCGTCACCCCGACGCTGACGCAATTGCCGCGCCCGTTCGGCTTCTACGACATGTCGGAGACCGATATCGACCGCTACAACGCCAAATGGACGGACGCGGTCTTCGCCTTCCCCTTCAACATCTCCGGCCAGCCGGCGATCTCGCTGCCGCTGGGATGGTCGAAGGGCGGTGTGCCGATCGGCGTCCAGCTCGTCGGCCGCTACGGCGACGAGGCGACGGTGCTGGCGGCGTC
>NZ_JAFKIC010000031.1 GCF_017306585.1 Mesorhizobium sp.
TGGCTTTTCTCCGGAATTGGGGCACATCTCCATCGATGTGATCTTGATGGAGAAGCGTGATGTTCCGATGGGGTGTGTTGTCGACGGCCAAGATCGGCCGCGAGCAGTTGCTGCCGGCGATCGTCGAGGCGGAGAACGGCGTGCTCTCGGCCATCGCCAGCCGCGACCTGTCCAAGGCCAAGGCCCTGGCCGAGCGTTTCGGCGCGCGTCATGCCTTCGGCTCCTATGAGGAGTTGCTCGCATCCAAGGACGTCGATGGCGTCTACATCCCGCTGCCCACCTCGCAGCATGTCGAATGGACGGCGAAGGCCATTGAAGCCGGCAAGCATGTGCTGGTCGAAAAGCCGCTAGCACTCGACGCTAGGGATATCGCGCCGCTGATCAAGCTGCGCGATGAGAAGAAGGTGCTGGTCTGCGAGGCCTTCATGGTCATCTACCACCCGCAGTGGATCAAGGTGCGCGACCTCATCGCCAGTGGCGCCATCGGCCGGCTGCGCCATGTGCAGGGCGCCTTTTCCTATTACAATGTCGATCCCAACAACATGCGCAACAAGCTCGATCTCGGCGGCGGCGCGCTGCCCGACATCGGTGTCTACCCGACCGTGTCGACGCGCTTCTCGACTGGCAAGGAGCCTAGCCGAGTCCAGGCGACGATCGAGCGCGACAAGACCTTCGGCACCGACATCTACTCCTCGATCCGCGCCGATTTCGGTGATTTCGAACTGTCCTTCTACCTGTCCACCCAGATGGCGGCGCGCCAGGTGATGGTGTTCCACGGCGAGAAAGGCTTCATCGAAGTGTTCTCGCCGTTCAACGCCGGGCTCTACGACCATCACCGCATCGAACTGCACAATCAGAACCATACCGAAGCACAGGTGTTCCGCTTTCCCGGCACGCAGCAGTACCGGCTGGAGGTCGAGACCTTCGCGCGGGCGGCACTGGGCGGCAAGGAACGCGTCTTCACGCTGGAGGAATCCGTCGCCAACCAGAAGGCCATCGACGCGATCTTCCGCGCCGGCGACAGCGGCGGCTGGGAGAGCGTTTAATTCCGATCTTGATTTGCCGGCTAATCCTCGGGAGGGAAAATGGCTGACGATGCGGATGTGATCATTGTCGGGGCGGGCCTTGCAGGACTGGTTGCCGCCGCCGAACTTGCAGAGGCTGGCAAGAAGATCATCATCGTCGACCAGGAGCCGGAACAGTCGTTGGGCGGGCAGGCGTTCTGGTCGTTCGGCGGGCTGTTTTTCGTCGACTCGCCAGAGCAGCGGCGCATGCGCATCCGCGATTCGCACGACCTGGCGCTCGAGGACTGGATGGGCACCGCCGCCTTCGACCGGCCGGAGGATCACTGGCCGCGAAAATGGGCGGAGGCCTATGTCGGTTTCGCCGCCGGCGAAAAGCGGTCCTGGCTGATCGAGCGCGGGCTGAAATTCTTTCCGGTGGTGGGTTGGGCCGAGCGCGGCGGCGGCAACGCCATCGGACATGGCAACTCCGTGCCGCGCTTCCACATCACCTGGGGTACCGGCCCCGGCGTGCTCGAACCTTTCGTGCTGCGCGTGCGGGAGGCGCAGAAGCGTGGGCTGGTCAGCTTCAAATTCCGCCATCGGGTCAACGAACTGACCCGAACGGGCACCACTGTGACCGGCGTGCGCGGCGACATCCTCGAGCCGAGCACCGTCGGACGCGGCCATAAGAGTTCCCGGCAAATAGAAGGCGCGTTCGAACTGCATGCGCAGGCCGTCATCGTCGCTTCCGGCGGCATCGGCGCCAATCATCAACTCGTCCGCGAAAACTGGCCGAGGCGTTTGGGATCGGCACCGAAACGCATGATCACCGGCGTGCCAGACCATGTCGATGGCCGCATGCTGGCCATCACCGAGGCCGCCGGCGGCTCGATCATCAACCGCGACCGCATGTGGCACTATGTCGAAGGCATCAAGAACTGGGCGCCGATCTGGACCGACCACGCGATCCGCATCCTGCCCGGGCCCTCGTCGCTGTGGCTCGACGCCCGTGGAAAACGCCTGCCGGTGCCGCTCTATCCCGGGTTCGACACGCTGGGTACGCTCAGCCACATCATGAGCACGGGCTTCGACTATTCCTGGTTCATCCTGACCAGGAAGATCATCCAGAAGGAGTTCGCGCTCTCGGGCTCGGAGCAGAACCCGGATCTGACGGGCAAGAGCTGGCGCCAGGTGCTCGGCCGCGCCACCTCGGGCATTCCCGGCCCCGTAAAGGCGTTCATGGAGAAGGGCGAGGATTTCATCGTCGAGAGCGATCTCTCGAAGCTGGTCAGCCGCATGAACGCGCTGGCCGGCGGCGAGCCGCTGCTTGACGTCGCGCAGGTCGAACGCGAGATCCGCGCCCGCGACCGGCAGCTCGACAATCCGTTCTCCAAGGACATGCAGATCACCGCGCTGCGTGGCGCGCGCGCCTATCTCGGCGACAAGCTGATCCGCACGGCCAGGCCGCACAAGATGCTCGACCCGGCAAACGGCCCGCTGATCGCCGTGCGCCTCAACATCCTCACCCGCAAGACCCTGGGCGGCCTGCAGACCGATCTCGACAGCCGCGTGCTGGGTGCCGATGGCCAGCCGGTGCCGGGGCTTTATGCCGTGGGCGAGGCCGCCGGGTTCGGCGGCGGCGGCGTGCATGGCTATGCCGCGCTCGAAGGCACCTTCCTTGGCGGCTGCATCTTTTCAGGCCGTGGCGCGGGCCGGGCCGCGGCCCGGTCGGTGGCGTAGGAAGGCGGGGCCGGGACAAGGCCTCCAGCCTCCGACTTCCTATGTTCGCAAGCAATAAACATATGACTTCTTTATATTTTTGAGAGTTCGGCCGCCTCGAATACAAATGCCGATGCTTTTATCTTTCAGGTCGCAGCCGGTGCCAAGCCGCTGCACGCAGCCGCCGCCTGGCGGCGGCGGTTCCAGAAAGAAGGAAGTCTTCGATGTTCCTCTCGGACGGGCTCTATGTGCCCACCCATCGGCCATTGCCGGCCTCGCAACTTGAGCAGATGAGGCTCGCGGCAAACCGCGATCGCCGTACGGCAAGCCTCATCGCGCCATTCTCGGCGACATGGTGGCTGCTGGTCGTCGGCGCCTTGATCGCCGCTGCGGCAATCGCCGCGCAGCTTTCGTGATCGCAAGGCAGGAGATTGTCATGCAAAATTCCCATATTTCCGCCGGCCAGAACGCTCCTCACCGCTTCGTTGTCGGACGTGACGGCGAGGGCCATTGGATCGCGCGCGACGAAGACGGTCAGACCGGCGGCGTCTTCGCCGACAGAAGTTCCGCCGTGCGTTTCGCCGCGATGGAAAGCGGCCACCGGGCCGGCGCCATACGCTTCGCTCCCGCGAGCGTGCGGCTTTCCCTGTTCAACTGATCCGCGCCCGGCTCCCTTCCCCGGAGCGGTCCGACCATGGACAAATCCGACATTGCCGAGCCCGCCGATCTGGCCGACCTGCTCGACCGGCTGGCGCCTGTAAGCAGGCTGCTCGAACACCAGCTCTGGGAAGCCGCACGCGCCCTGTCGCTCGACAGATCGTCCCGGCAAGGCAGGCAGTTCACCCGGCTGATCGAGGCCGGCGCCATGATCGACGCCGTGTTTGTGCTCATCGCCTCTTCGAAACCGGAGCGATCGGTGTCGACCATCAGCGCAGCGGACGGGCGCTGGCGCTGTTCCATCCAGGCCGGACCGGCGGGAACCGGAAAAGTTGCAGCGGAGCATGCCGATCTCGCCGCCGCATTGCTGTCGGCCCTGCTTTGCGCGCACCTCGCCGACATTGCGCATCCAGAAAACCACCAAGGAGAATCCCATGACACCAGAACAATGCCGAGCGCGCCTGAACGGAGCGATGACCGCGCTGGTAACGCCGTTCACCGACGGCGAGGTCGATCTGAAGCAGCTTGCCACGCTGTTGCGCTGGCAGATCGAGCAAGGCATCAACGGCCTGATCCCCTGCGGCACGACAGGTGAGGCTCCCACCCTGTCGTGGGAGGAACGGCTCGACATCATCGCGCTCTGCGTGAAGATCAGCGCGGGCCGGGTGCCGATCATCGCCGGCACCGGGACAAACAGCACCGAGACGACGATTGCCTTTACGACAGCCGCCGAGGCTTTCGGCGCCGACGCCGCCCTTGTCGTGACGCCCTACTACAACAGGCCGAGCCAGGAAGGGATCTTTCGCCATTTCGAAGCCGTCGCGGCCAAGGTCAGGATACCGATCATCGTCTACAACGTGCCGGCTAGGACCGGGGTAGACCTGTCGCTCGAGACGATCGAGCGGCTGGCGCAGATACCAACCATCATCGGCATCAAGGACGCCACCGGCGATCTGAGCCGGCTATCTTCACTGCCGGCCGTGCTGAGGCGCCGCTTCATCTATCTGTCGGGCCACGACGCGACGTCGTTCGGCTTCAACATGATGGGTGGGCGCGGCACGATCTCCGTGGTCTCCAATGTCGCGCCGCGCCTGTGCGTGGAGATGCACGATGCCTGCAGGCAGGGCGACCACCATACGGCGCGGGCCATCCATCACCGTTTGCGGCCGCTGATCGCCGCCCTTGAGTTGGAGAGCAATCCGGTCCCGGTGAAATATGCACTCAGCCTGGTGATGGGGATAAGCCCGGATGTCCGCTTGCCGCTGACGTCGGTTCGCCCGGAAACCGAAACAGCCATCAGGCAGGCCATGCTGGCCCTGAGCGGGCGCGGCGCGGCTGTCATGGAACCAGCCCCGGCGATCGCCTCACCCCCGCTTTGGCGGCTTTGATAGCGGCGCCTTGCCGTCAACGGCATAGACCAGCCCGGGCTGGACGATCCATTCACCGGCGCGGAGCGCTTCGACATCGAAGCGCCCGCTATGGTCGCGCGGCGCGACGCCGGCAAAGCGGTACCGCTGCCCGCTCGCGTCGACCACCGTATCGGCGATCGGATGGCCGGCAAGCCTGCCGATGATCCTGCCCTGTTCCCTGAGGTTCGCCAGGACGAAATACTCCGTCGGGACCCTGTGGCTGACCCTTGAGGCCAGCCAGACCGAATGTGATTTCATGTTCGTTGAAGCCAGTCTGTTTGCCGGGTCGCCAGTCAAGCGGCGGCCCGGCACTACATAGTCGCTGGCCGCATAGGAATTCGAGAGCAGGTTTCGGCCTGAGATATAAAGGCCGCATATACCTGCCCGACTCGATCAAGGCTCCGCCGCGATCAGGGCTCCAGCCGGCGCGGCCGACGCGGCTCGATACAGTCGGGCGACGGCGTCGTCGCCGGGCCACCCCGGCAATCGGGACCGCCGGGCTGCACGTCGGGAACCGGAGCGCAGTCTATTGCCGGCCCGCCGCAATCGGGGCGTCCCGGCCGATCTGGCCTGTCAGGTCGGTCTGGCCTATCCGGCCTGTCGGGACGATCCGGGCGATCAGGTCTGTCCGGCCGGTCGGGCCTGCCGGGCCAGTCGGGCCGATCCGGCCTGTCGGGGCGCCATGGCCTGTCGGGACGCCAGGGCCGATCGGGCCTGTGGTCACGGTCACGCCAGTGATGGTCGCGCCAGGGACGATCCCGATAATCGTCGGTGTCGACGCATGCGCTGAGCGTAGCGGCACAGAGAAGGAGCGCCAAAGCGCTGCCGAGCCTGGTCATGATCGCAATTGTTTCCTTGTTCGTGTCACCCACCCGCCGGTCCGGTCTGCGCGTCCGGCATTGCGCCTGCATTACGCCTCGTGCGAATGCATCGCGGAATTTGCCGACAGGAGTGGTCCAGCGTGGCGGTGCCGGCATCGTAATGTTGCGGCAATCATGGGGAGAGACATGTCCGGCAGAAGCAGCATGGGAATCGCGATGCGCCTCCTCCTTGTCGAAGACGAACCGCAGATGGCCGACGCGCTGACATCAGCGCTGTCGCGCTACGACATCATCGTCGACCATGCGCCGACGCTCAGCATCGCCGAGGACGCCGTAAGCGAGAACGTCCACGACGTGATCGTGCTCGACCGCCAGCTTCCGGATGGCGACGGCATAGCGCTGATCCCGCATCTGCGCTCGATCCGCGCCAACATCCCGGTCATCGTGCTGACCGCTCGGGGCTCGGTGGCGGAGCGCGTGCAGGGGCTCGACATGGGCGCTGACGACTATCTGGCCAAACCCTTCGCTGTCGAGGAGCTGCTCGCGCGCGTGCGCGCTCTGCTGCGCCGCCCTCCGGCGATGGATTCGATCGTCGCCCGCATCGGCGCGCTCGAATTCAGTCTCGACAGCCGCGAGGTGCAGGTAAACGGCGAGCCGCTGGAGCTGCCGCGACGCGAACTGCTTGTGCTCGAGGCGCTCATCCGGCGCCAGGGCCGCACCGTGCTGCGCTCGGCGCTCGAGGAGGCGGTCTACACCTTCGACGACGAGATCCAGTCGAATGCGCTCGATTCCCATGTTTCCAGGCTTCGCAGGAAATTGTCGGACGCCCGGGCCGGCGTTGAAATCCACAGCATGCGCGGTGTCGGCTATCTGATGAGGCCGGCGCGATGAAATGGTTGCGGAAAAATTCGCTGCGGCGAACCCTGATCATCCAGCTGCTGCTCTGCCAGATCGGCGTGCTGATGCTTGCCGCCGTGCTGCTGATCGCCTTTCTGGTCAAGGCAGGATTGGGCGGCGTGGTGGTCGATCCGGAGGTCGCCGAGATAGCGGCGCGGGCAATCGAACGCGGTGCGGATGGCCGCCTCAAACTGGTGGAAACCGACGAGTTGCACGAGCTTCGCCAATCGGTTCCCGACATCTGGTTCGTGGCGCGCGACGAGCAGGGCAACATGATCAGCCATGGGCCCGTACCGGAACCCTACCGGATGTTCGGCATGCATCTCGACAAGGTGGCCTTCGCCGACATTCGCGACGCCGTGCCTCCCTACAGCCTGGCCGCCGTGGTGCGCCGCGCTTCCGGCCCGGCGGGAGAGTTCAACATCCTGGCCGGCGGCCGGATGTTCAGCATCGCCTATATCGTGCTGGTGCTGTCCAACCTGCTGATGATCCCCTTCGTCATCCTGCTGGTGCTGATCACAGTCGTCTCGATTCCCTGGATCGTCGGCCGCTCCCTCTCCAGCCTGTCGATGATCGTGCAGCGCGCCGGAAAGATCGATGTCGACCGCCGCGGCGACAGGTTGCCGGAAGCCGGCGTGCCGACCGAAGTCCAACCTCTGGTGCAGGCGGTGAACGGCGCCCTGCAGCGGCTGGACGAAGGCTATGAGCGCCAGCAGCGTTTCATGCTCGATGCCGCGCATGAATTGCGCACGCCGATCGCCATCCTGCAGACACGGCTGGAGACGATGCCGGAAAGCGCATTCCGCAATCGCCTCATGGTCGATGCCGGACGCATCGCCGCGCTGGCCGAACAGATGTTGGACCTGCAGCGGCTGGATCACGGCAGGGCGGCGTTTGTCGATGTCAACCTCGTCTCACTATGCCGGCAGGTGGCGGCCGACCTTGCCCCGCTCGCCATCGCCGACGGTTATGAGCTGTCGTTCGAAGCAAGCGAGGACCGCGTGATCGTCAAGGGCGATGCGAGCGCGCTCGAACGCGCCGTCGTCAACCTCGTCCAGAACGCCATCGAACATGGCGGGCAACGAGGCTTGATCCTGGTCCGTGTATGCGGGACTGGCCTGATCGAGGTCTCGGACCAGGGCACAGGGATTCCGTTCGAGGAACGCGAACGCATTTTCGAGCCCTTCCACCGCCTGCAGCCGCGTGATCGCGGCGCCGGGCTTGGCCTCAATCTGGTGCGGGAAATCGTCGGCCGGCACGGCGGCCATGTCTCGGTGTCCGACGCACCCGGCGGCGGCGCCTGCTTCAGCATCGCCCTGCGAATTGACCCCGCCGGCAGCGGTTCCGGAAACGTGGTGCCGCTGCGAAGACGCCCCGCAAAGGCCGCGATCTAACCTTGCCAGGGCCAGTTGCCCTGGCCGAGCGCACCCACCGCGTCGACGATGCGGGTGAACGAGGCGCGGGCGCGGCCGACCGTGTGCCGGGCTCTGAGATAGCCGTGCACCAGCCCCTTCTCCTCGACCCAGACGGCCCGCCCGCCGGCCGCCATGATCCGGTCGCGATAGGCTTCGCCATCCGATGACAATGGATCGCACTCAGCGGTGATCAGCACGGTCGGCGGCAGGTTGGTGAAGTCGGCGTCGGCCAGCGGCGATTGCGTGATGTCGGGGCCGTGGTCCACGCCGCCGGTGCGGATGTTCTTGTAGAATTCGAGATCGCGCATGGTCAGCATCGGCGCCTCGGCATGGGTAACATAGGATCCTTTCGACCTGTCGCCGCCGAGGCCGGGATAGATCAGCACCTGGCCGACCGGCTTTTTTGCATGGCCACGCGTCGCATGGGCAACGGCGGCACAGAGATTGCCGCCGGCGCTGTCGCCGCAAAGCACGACAGCGCGATCGTAGGTCCGGACGGCCCATTCATAGGCGTTCAGCGCATCGTCGAAAGCGGCCGGATGCAGATGCTCCGGCGCCAGGCGATAATCGACCGAGACGACTTCATAGCCGGTGCGGGCGCAGAGCTCGGCGCAGACGTCGTCGTGACTGTCCAGTCCGCCGAGGATGAAGCCGCCACCATGGATGTAGAGCACCATGGCGGCAGCCGCACCGGAGGCCGGCGTGCGATAGATGCGGATCGGGATATCGTGTGCGGGGGTCGATATGGCGGAGGTTTCGACCGCGACATCCAGGGGATAGCCGGCAAAGAATTCCCTGCACATCCGGTCGTAGATCTCGCGCTGCTGCGCGATCGTGTAGTCGATCGTGTCGGGCGGGTAATAGGAATTGGTCCGCTCGATGAAGGCCCAGGTCTCGGCGTCGATGAGTTTTTTGTAGTCGGTCATGCTGGCCGCACCGACTGCAAAGGTCGAGCCCAGGCGCCCCCCTCTGTCCTGCCGGACATCTCCCCCTCAAGGGGGGAGATTAGCGGTCGCTTCGCCGACGCCCCCCGAGCAACGTCGAAAATTGGCGAAAGCCGACAAGACAGCCAATCTCCCCCCTTGAGGGGG
>NZ_JAFKIC010000032.1 GCF_017306585.1 Mesorhizobium sp.
CACCAATGTGCAGGACTGGAACCAGGCCACCAACATGGTCATCACCGGCAAGGCCGGCGGCCAGACCATGGGCGACTGGGCGCAGGGCGAGTTCCAGGTCGCGGGCAAGGTTGCCGGCAAGGATTATACCTGCCTTCCCGGCCTTGGCCTGAACGAGGTCATCGCCACGGGCGGCGACGCCTTCTACTTCCCGCTGCTCAAGGATGGCGAAAAGGCCAAGGCGCAGGAAGTGCTGGCCGAGACCTTGCTCGATCCCAAGACCCAGGTCGCCTTCAACCTGAAGAAGGGTTCGCTGCCGGTGCGCGGCGACGTCGACCTCAACGCGGCGAACGATTGCATGAAGAAGGGCCTCGCCATCCTAGCCAAGGGCGCCGTCATTCCGTGGACGGACCAATTGCTTTCGCAGGACAGCCAGAAGCAGAAGGAGGATCTGTTCTCCGAATTCTTCGCCAAGCCCGAGATGACGGTGGAGGAGGCGCAGAAGCGCTTCGCCGACATCATCGCTTCGGCCGATTGATCTCAGGCGCCCCCGCCTGCTCCCGGCCTTCCCTGCGAAGGTCGGGAGCGTGATGTCCTCATTGTCCCAGCCCGGTTGCCGAGATGAGCAAGAGCGAACGCCCCAACCAGATTTTCCGCAATCTCAATGCGAAGATCGCCTCGATCCCGATGGTGCTCACCGCACTTGTGGTCTTTGTCGGCGGCACCGCCTGGACGGTGCTCTACTCCTTCACCAATTCGAAGCTGCTGCCGCGGCTGAATTTCGTCGGCCTCGACCAGTATTACCGCCTGTGGGCGACGCCGCGCTGGCTGGTCTCGATCGAGAATCTGCTGATCTACGGCGTGCTGTCACTGATTTTCTCGCTGGTGATCGGTTTCCTGCTTGCCGCGCTGCTCGACCAGAAGATCCGCTTCGAGGACACGTTTCGCACCATCTTTCTCTATCCCTTCGCGCTTTCCTTCATTGTCACCGGACTGGTCTGGCAATGGCTGCTCAATCCGGACTTCGGCGTGCAGAGCGTGGTACGCGCCCTTGGCTGGACAGGCTTCAGCTTCGATCCGCTCTACAATTCCAGCATCGTCATCTACGGCATATTGATCGCCGCGCTCTGGCAGGGCACGGGGCTGATCATGTGCCTGATGCTGGCGGGCCTGCGCGGCATCGACGAGGACATCTGGAAAGCCGCGCGCGTCGACGGCATTCCGACCTGGAAGACCTACCTGTTCATCATCATCCCGATGATGCGGCCGGTCTTCATCACCACGCTGGTCATCATCGCGTCCGGTATCGTCAAGGTCTATGACCTCGTTGTCGCCCAGACCAGCGGCGGCCCTGGCATCGCTTCCGAAGTGCCGGCCAAATATGTCTATGACTACATGTTCTTCGCCCAGAATCTCGGCCAGGGCTTTGCCGCCTCGACCATGATGCTGCTCTCGGTGATGATCGTCATCGTGCCGTGGGCCTATCTCGAATTCGGAGGGCGCAAGCGTGGCTGATCATGCCGTTTCCGCCGCAATGCCTCAGAGCGTTGCCCGTGCCGACGCTTCGGGACCGAGCGGACCGAAGCCGCGGCACATGTTCTCGCGCCGCAACATCTTCCTCTATGGCACGCTCATCGTGGTGGCGCTCTATTACCTGCTGCCGCTCTATGTGATGGTCGTCACTTCGCTCAAGGGCATGCCGGAAATCCGCCTCGGCAACATCTTCTCGCCGCCGCTCGAGATCACCTTCGAGCCCTGGGTCAAGGCCTGGTCGCAGGCCTGCACCGGGCTGAATTGCGATGGGCTTTCACGCGGCTTCTGGAATTCGGTGCGCATCACCGTTCCTTCGGTGGTCCTGTCGATCGCCATCGCCTCGGTGAACGGCTATGCGCTGGCCAACTGGCGCTTCAAGGGCGCCGATACGTTCTTCGTCATCCTGATCGTCGGCGCCTTCATCCCTTATCAGGTGATGATCTATCCGATCGTCATCATCCTGCGCGAGATCGGGCTTTATGGCAGCCTCACGGGCCTGGTCATCGTGCATTCCATTTTCGGCATGCCGATCCTGACGCTGTTGTTCCGCAACTATTTCACCTCGATGCCGGAGGAACTGTTCCGGGCGGCGCGCGTCGACGGCGCCGGCTTCTGGGGCATCTATCTGCGCATCATGCTGCCGATGTCGCTGCCGATTTTCGTCGTCGCCGTCATTCTGCAGGTGACCGGCATCTGGAACGACTTCCTGTTCGGCGTCGTCTACACGCGGCCCGACACCTATCCGATGACGGTGCAGCTCAACAACATCGTCAACTCGGTGCAAGGCGTGAAGGAATACAACGTCAACATGGCCGCCACCATCCTGACCGGACTGGTGCCGCTGATCGTCTACTTCATCTCAGGCAAATTGTTCGTGCGCGGCATTGCCGCCGGCGCGGTGAAAGGGTGATGGCGATGGCGGCGAACGGCACCAGCGTTTCGATCCAGGACCTGTCGCTCAATTTCGGCGCGGTCTCGGTGCTGCAGACGCTCAATCTCGATGTCGCCGAAGGCGAATTCATCGTGCTGCTCGGCCCCTCCGGCTGCGGCAAGTCGACCTTGCTCAACTGCATCGCCGGGCTGCTCGATATCTCGAAGGGCCGCATCTTCATCAAAGGCAAGAACGTCACCTGGGAAGAGCCCAAGGACCGCGGCATCGGCATGGTGTTCCAGTCCTATGCGCTCTATCCGCAGATGACGGTGGAGAAGAACCTGTCCTTCGGACTGCGCGTCGCCGGCGTGCCCAAGGACGATATCGCCAAGCGCATCGCGCGCGCCGCCGAGATCCTGCAGATCGAGCCGCTTCTGCAACGCAAGCCGGCCGCGCTCTCCGGCGGCCAGCGCCAGCGCGTGGCCATCGGGCGGGCGCTGGTGCGCGACGTCGATGTCTTCCTGTTCGACGAACCGCTCTCCAACCTCGACGCCAAGCTGCGTTCGGAACTGCGCGTCGAGATCAAGCTTCTGCACCGCAAGCTGCAGAACACGATGATCTATGTCACGCATGACCAGATCGAGGCGATGACGCTGGCCGACCGCATCGCGGTGATGAAGGGCGGCGTCATCCAGCAGCTCGACGCGCCGCAGACCATCTACAACAGGCCGGTCAACCGCTTCGTTGCGGGGTTTCTCGGCTCGCCGGCGATGAACTTTATCGAAGGTCAGTTGGAAGGCGGCACCCCGCCGATGTTCAGGACCGGAAGCGTGTCCATACCGCTTGACCGCTATGCGTTCGACGGAGCCGGCAACAAGGGCGGCGCCTGTGTCTTCGGCATCCGGCCCGAGCATATAGCCTTCGGCGAGGCGGCGAACGCCATGCCCTTCGCAACCGATGCCGCCGTCGAGATCGTCGAGCCGATGGGTTCCGACACGCTGGTGTGGACCAAGCTCGGCGGCCATAATTTCTCGTTCCGCGTCGAGGCGGAAAAGACGCTGCGCAACGGCGATCCGATCCGGATCGGCTTTGACCCCGCGCGAGCCTCACTGTTCGATACCCAATCCGGCAACCGCATGTAGCTCTCGAAAACCATCCCCCAAGAACCATCCCCCCAAGATCATCCCAAGCAGAACGGACAGAGACGATGAACTGGTCATTCCAACTTTATAGCGCCCGCAATTTCCAGCCCTGGGAAGGCGTGCTCGCCACGCTCGGCAAGCTCGGCTACAAGGAAGTCGAGGGCTTCGGCGGCGTTTATGAGGATCCCAAGGCCTTCCGCGCCGAACTCGACAAGAACGGCCTGTCGATGCCGACCGGGCATTTCTCGATCGATGCGCTCGAGAACGATTTCGGCGGCGTGCGCAAAATCGCGGAAACGCTCGGCATCAAGCTTCTGATCTGCCCCTACCTGATGGCCGAGGACAGGCCGTCCGATGCCGCCGGCTGGCGCGGTTTCGGCGAGCGCCTGGCCAGGGTCGGCGAGACCGCCTCGAAGGCCGGCTACGGCTTTGCCTGGCACAATCATGATTTCGAGTTCAAGGCACTCGCGGACGGTTCGGTGCCGCAGGACCATATCCTGTCCTCGGCGCCCGACATCGGCTGGGAGATGGATGTCGCGTGGGTGATACGCGGCGGCGCCGATCCGCTGCCCTGGATCGAGAAGCACGGCAAGCGCATCGTCGCGGTGCATGTCAAGGACATGGCCAAGGCGGGCGAGGGGCTCGACGAAGACGGCTGGTCGGACGTCGGACACGGCACGATCGACTGGGCCGGCCTGATCAAGGTGCTGCGGGCAAAAAGCGCGGCGAAGTACTTCGTCATGGAGCAGGACAATCCCAACGACATCGAGCGCTTCGCGCGCCGCTCGATCGCAACCGTCAAGAACTACTAGGAACAACCACAATGGCAAAGAAGCTGGGTATTGGCGTCATCGGCTGCGGCAACATCTCGAAGGCGTATTTTTCGCTGGCGCCGCTGTTTCGCGGCATCGAGATGCGCGCCTGCGCCGACATCAACATGGACGCGGCCAGAGCGCGGGCGAAGGAGTTCAAGCTGCGCGCCGAGACGGTCGAGGACCTGCTCAAGGCCGATGACATCGACATCATCGTCAATCTGACCATTCCGGCCGTGCACTACGAGGTGTCGAAGCAAGTGCTCGACGCCGGCAAGCATGTCTATTCCGAAAAGCCGTTCGTGCTGTCGCTCAAGGAGGGCCAGGACCTCAAGGCGCGTGCGGAAAAGAAGGGGCTGCGCATCGGCTCGGCGCCCGACACTTTTCTCGGCGGTGCGCATCAGCTGGTGCGCGAGCTGATCGACGAGGGCAAGCTCGGCAAGATCACCAGCGGCACCTGCCACGTCATGGGCCACGGCATGGAGCATTGGCACCCCAATCCGGATTTCTTCTTCCAGCCGGGGGCCGGACCCGTGCTCGACATCGGGCCGTATTACATCACCAACCTGATCCAGCTGATCGGGCCGGTGAAACAGGTCGCGGCCTTCACGACCACCCCGGCCAAGGAACGCATCATCACCTCGAAGCCGCGCGCGGGCGAGAAAATCCCGGTCAACACGCCCACGACCATCCACGGCCTGCTGGAGTTCGAGAATGGCGCGGTGGTGACGCTGAACACCAGCTGGGATGTCTGGGCGCATGGCCATGCGCCGATGGAACTCTATGGCGAAGCGGGCACGGTGTTCGTGCCCGATCCGAACTTCTTCGGCGGCGACGTGCGCTTCACCGAAGAGGGCAAGCCGGTCAAGAAGCTGCCGAAATGGAAGCATCCGCTTGGCGTGCCCAATGAGATGCACGGCCATGGCATGATGGCCAATTACCGCACCGCGGGGCTGGCCGACATGGCGCTGGCCATCGTCGAAGGACGGCCGCACCGCTGTTCGATGGAACTGGCCCTGCACGCGGTCGATGTCATGACCGGCATCCTGCGTTCAGGCGAAACCGGCAAGTTCGTCGCCATGCAGACAACATGCGAGCGGCCGGCCGCCCTGGGCGTCAAGGAAGCCAAGGAATTGCTGGCCAAGAAGAAGTAGGATTATCGATAATTTTGCTTATCCCTCTCCCCGTTTCGCCGGGGAGAGGGTAAGGGTGGGGCGTTGGTCCGGTCGTCGCGTTCCGCGAATTGCCGCCAGTCTGTTTCAGATCCGAGGATTTCCCCATGCCCTATGTCGCCGCCGAAAACCGTTATGAGAAAATGATCTACAATCGCTGTGGGCGCTCCGGCCTCAAACTGCCGGCGATCTCGCTCGGGCTGTGGCACAATTTCGGCAACGACACACCGCACAGGACCAAGCAGGCGATCGTGCGCCGGGCCTTCGATCTCGGCATCACGCATTTCGACCTCGCCAACAATTACGGGCCGCCGCCCGGCTCGGCCGAGACCGCGTTCGGCGAAATCCTGCGCACGGACTTTGCCGCGTACCGCGACGAAATGATCATCTCGACCAAGGCGGGCTATGAGATGTGGGCCGGGCCCTATGGCGAATGGGGCGGGCGCAAATACATGCTGGCCAGTCTCGACCAGAGCCTGAAGCGGATGGGGCTCGACTATGTCGACATCTTCTATTCGCACCGCTTCGATCCGGAGACGCCGCTGGAAGAGACGATGGGGGCGCTCGACCATGCGGTGCGTTCGGGCAAGGCGTTTTATGCCGGCATCTCTTCCTACAATTCACAGCGCACCCGGGAAGCCGCCGATATCCTGAAGCAGCTCGGCACGCCGTGCGTCATCCACCAGCCGAGCTATTCGATGCTGAACCGCTGGGTCGAGGAAGACGGATTGCTCGACACGCTGGAAGGACTTGGCGTCGGCTCCATCGTGTTCTCGCCGCTGGCGCAAGGCATGCTGACCGACAAATATCTCGGCGGCATCCCTGAAGGCAGCCGCGCTTCCCAGGGCAAGTCGCTGAAGACGGCCTTCATCAACGACCACGCCGTCGCCAACATCAAGGCGCTCAACGCCATCGCCGGCAAGCGCGGCCAGACGCTGGCGCAGATGGCGCTGGCCTGGGTGCTGCGCAGGGGCAAGGTGACGTCGGCGCTGATCGGCGCTTCAAGGCCGGAGCAGGTCGAGGACTGCGTCGGCGCGCTCAAGGCGCTGGATTTCAGCGATGCCGAACTGGCCGAGATCGATACTTACGCGCGCGAATCCGACATCAATCTGTGGGCTGCTTCTGCTGAGCGCAAAGGTCCGTCAAGGAAGTAGGCCAGCAAGCCGGCAAACAAAAACGGCGGGAGATGTCCCGCCGTTTTCCTGTGAGGGCAGAAAGCCGCGTTTCAGGGCTTGGCCGGCCGCTGCGCGGTGCCGAGGCCGGGCTTGGGCTTCTCCGGCGCGGGAGCCGGCGTCTTCATCTTCGTTTCTATCCAGCCGGTGTAGTTGGCCAGCCGCGTATAGATGCCATAGGCATCCTTGTGGCCGCAGGCCGCACTGCCGTCGGCAGGGCCTTCGCCCCAACTGACGACACCCACCTGAACCGGGCCGTTGGCGCCGGTCATGAACAGCGGACCGCCGCTGTCGCCGTTACAGGCATCGCGCACGCCGCTGGTGGTGCCGGCGCAGATCATGTTCGATGTCAGCGGGTCGGTCATGTCGGCGGCGATCGCATTGGCGGCGGCATCGATGCCCTTCTCGGAATAGCGCATGCGATGGGACAGGTCGCCAAGTGCTTCCTTCAGATCATGCGCGTAGATCGCCTTGATGCCGCTGTTGCAGGCGCTGTTCGGCTGCAGGTCGAGATCGGCGACCATCAGCGTGGTCGGGAACGTGCCGTCCTGCATCTTGCCCCAACCGGTGACCGTGGTCTTGCCCGTGTCGGGCGTCTTGTCGTGAGTGAGCTTGATGGTCGGCGCATCCGCCGCGTCGGCGAGCCGGAGCAGGCCGAGGTCGTTGTCGAGCGTCTGCTCGCTGTAGCCTTCGTTGACGATGACCTCGGTGACCTTATGGCGCTTGCCTTCGCTGAGATCGGTGGCGCCGGTCAGCACCGTGACCGAATCCGGAGAGATGGGCTTGCCCTTGTCGTGGAGGCAGTGCGCCGCCGTCAGCACCCATTGCGGTGCGATCAGGCTGCCGCCGCAGAATTGCGCATTGGCCTGGGAGGCCGGGTTCTCGTCGAGCCTGGCTGAAGTAAGCAGCGCAACCTGGAACGGATAGGCCCCCTTTTCGGCCTGGTTGCCGCCATAGACGCGATCGGCGCCGTCCGGATTTTCCGCCGCCGCCTTGGCTCGGGCATCGTTGACCCGTTGCATCGGCGAGATCGCGGCTTCCGGCCTGACAGTGCTCTCGTCGGCCTGGCTGGTGTTGATTGAAGTAATGACGGCGGCGATGCCAAGCAGCGAAGCAGCAACGACCGGCCCGAACCGATTTGTGATGTGCACCCGAACCTCCTGAGACAATTCTCCCGCGCGGGATCGGCGTCGGGCATTGCGTAAGGAGATGAAGTCGGTTTCAGCGAACCGGATGCGCGCCGCCAGTCGGCGCGACCGGTCACAAAACCGAATCCCACTTTTGCTAACCGTGCCCGCGAGCAGAACCCGCACAAAATCCTATAGCCCCCCACGGGCTACGTGGAAGCGATTTGTCATTGCCAATCTTGGATTATTTTAGGCAGTATATAGCGGCAGAATTTTTTTGGCGGGGGCCTTGAAAATGACCGCCTAGAAGAACGCTCGGGGAGAAGGCCGGTGAGTAAACTCATTTTTCGGCGTCACCACGATCTCGACAATATTTCTGTATTTTGATCCAGTCCTTGCTGACTTTTGGGAGAGTCTCACCATGACAAAACTGACAAACACCATCCTTGCTTCCGCATTGCTTTCCACCGCAATGTGGGCAATCCCGGCTTTCGCCGCCGACCCTGGCTCCGCCAGTGCCGGCAATGGCGAAAGCATGCGGGACGTTACTTCGGGCGACTTCAAGCCCGGGCGGGCAAAGCCTATAGCGCCGCCGAAGCTTACCGACGAAGACAGCCGCGCCGCGCCGCTTACCGACGAGGCAACGGCGGTCAAATCCTATGGCATCATCGGGCGTTCCGCGGATGGCAAGGAAATCAAGATCGAGCCGAGCGAGGCGCTCCGGGAACTGATCATCAAGCAGTTGAACGCTCCGGCCGATGGGCCGGAAGGAACGCAGCGCAAGACGGAAGATCCGGACCTCGGCGAGGGCGAAGCCGGGCGCCAGGTCTTCGGCACCGACGATCGCGTGCAGGTCAAGAACACCAAGACCTACCCGTTCTCGGCCATCGGCTATCTCGAAGCCAAGTCGCCCAAGACCGGCAGCTATGGCAGCTGCTCGGCAACGCTGATCGGGCCGCGCACCGTGCTCACCGCGGCGCACTGCCTTTACAGCCATGAGGACAAGGACTGGCTGGCCGACTACCTGTTTGTGCCGGGCCTCAACGGCAGCACGGCCGACGATGCCCCGTTCGGCGCCTTCAGCTATGAAAGCGCCTATGTGCTGCAGG
>NZ_JAFKIC010000033.1 GCF_017306585.1 Mesorhizobium sp.
AGTACCGCAACGTAAGCGCACCAGGCAGTATCTCGAAAGTCGCCGGGATGCGCCCCGGCGACTCCCCGTCTATGTCGACCAGAGCGCCGTTCTTCTCGACATCGCCGAGCGGTTCCACCACCACTTTCCTGCCGCGCAAAATGGTGATCGCCGGATGGTTGCGGTGACGACCGCCATAGAGCAGCCGGATGTCCCAGATCAGCTTCAGCTTGCCCGCCGCGCGCAGGATGACGATGTCGAACTGGCCGTCGGTGAGCTCCGCGTCCGGCGCGATCATCATGCCGCCGCCGAAGAATTTCCCATTGGCCACCGCCACCAGCGCCATGCGCGCCTCGACGGGGTCTCCGTCGTCGACTGTGATTCTGACATGCTGGAAGCGGTAGCGGATGAACTCGACCACGGTGCGCCACAGGAACAGCGCCTTGGCCGACATCCTGCACTTGCGCTGGTCGGCATTGACGGCGCGGTCGGTGGCGCCCGACAGGCCGAGGCTGGCGATGTTGATGAAGTGGCGGCTGGCCAGCGCGCCATGGTCGTCGATGTAGCAGATACGGCCGGCATCGACGGCCCTGCCCGTCGCATCGGCGATCCGTCTGAGCGTTGCGTCGATCTCCTTCGGCAGAGCGAGACCACGCGCGAAATCGATGCCGGTGCCGCAAGGCAACAGCCCAAGCTCGGTTGCCCTGCCGCCCTCCTCGCTGGCCTGCAGCAGCCCATCGGCCACCTCGCTGGCAGTGCCGTCGCCGCCGGCCGCGATCACCAGGTCGAAGCCGTTCGCAGCGAGGTCGATCGCCAGCCGTTCGGCATCGCCCTCGGCCTGCGTCTCGCGCAGTTCGAAATCGCCGAAGTGCTTTTTCAGCGAGGCGGCGACCTCGGGCCAATGCCGCTTCAGCCGGCCGCCGCCGGCAATCGGATTGAGAACCACCCCGACCTTCAAATGCTCGCCCTCCCCGGCGCCGGGCATCGAGCCCGGTCTTTTGCCGGCATTCAAACCCGGGGCAGTTGGTTGAGCAAGTGGTGAAGGCGCGGTGCCCCCGAAAAACCAGGGCAGGCTGTCTAAGGCGTTCGCGCTTGAATTTCCTCGGCTTCCGGCGTTGGTCCCCGATAATCCCGCTATCCACAGGGGCGCGGGCATTCCCCAGGCCCCTTACCCGGCGTAAGTTCAACCCATCTCAGGCGGCTACCGATCATCAAGCCGAAAGGCGAAGCGGGAGGTGGATTTCCTGAGGCCCGTACGGCCCGGAACAAGAGCAGGTTCGCCTGCTGGAGGGACGGAAGCCGAGACCTACGGGGCCGCGGAAAGCGTGCCAACGCCGACGGCGGACCGATGCTGCCATGAAGGACGGCAAAAACCTTCGATGGCACGCAGGGCAAGGCCCGCAAGGGTCGGGACCAGCGTGGTCTGGAACGGGCGCTGCCTCCGGGTGGCGACTAGCAGGACCGTCAAAATCAAGGCCGGCATGGCGCGACGACTTTACGGAAGTTGCTGCCGCGACCGTGTCCTGATCTGACAGGGAGGCGCTGGGAGAAATCCCGGCGCCGACTGTCGTACTGGCCATTCTCCACAATTTTAACGGCGTTTCCGGTTGGGGCTGCAACCCGCGCCGAAATCGGCTAACGTTCGGCGTCGTTGGAGTCCGCTGGAGGGCGCGCTCTGCCGAGGTGCATGGCGTGGGTTCGGGAACCGAACGCAGCGGACATCGAGTCCGGAAGCATCGGAACCGCGGAGCACCGCCCAGGCGGCCGGCATAACGCGTTAGCAGATGGGCTCCCAGCAGGGGGATACTTCATGACGCTCATCCAGAAGCTTGCCGTTTCCTACGCGTTCCTGTTCTTCGGCGTCGTGGCCATCGGCTACATCCCGGCCTTCAACGATGCCAATGGCAATCTGTTCGGCCTGTTCTCGCTGCAATGGTATGACGACCTGCTGCACGCCTTCTCCGGCGTCTGGGCGCTGGCCGCCGCCTTCATCTCGCACCGCCAGGCGGTGTTCTATTTCAAGCTGTTCGGCTCGGTCTATCTGTTCGACGGCGTGCTCGGGCTGATCACCGGGTCCGGCTGCCTCGATGCCGGGATCTTCATCAACGGCTTCCGGTCGCTCAACGACATCGAATTTCCCGCCCGCTTCTTCGCCAACCTGCCGCACATTCTCATCGGCGGCATCGCCGTCTACATCGGCTTCTGGCTGTCGAAGCGCGTCCACGACCACTTCGCCACGGCCTGACCGGCCATGTTCCTGTTCCGCTTGATAAGGCGCCTCGTCAAGACGATCCTTTGGCTGGTCGTCATCGTCATCCTCATCCCGGTTGCCGGCCTGGCCTACGGTTTCCTGACCACACCTTCGCTCGACAGGACGCCGCTTCCAGGCGTAGCCGACGGCGCGCCGCCCAGGGTGCTGGCCGACAAGGTGCGCGCCGAAATCCCCGGCTATCAGCGCCCCGAGGAATCGACCTTCCTCACCTATCCGGAATGGGCGATCGTCTATGCCGCGCGCGAATATGCCGGCTTCGTCGCCAAGGACCAGCCGAGCGGCTTTCCCTACTGGTCCTATGTCGGTCGCTTCTGGCAGGACTACGCCACGGTGATCCGCGCCAGTTCGCCCTACAAATTCAACTATGCCGACCACCAGATGCTGGTCATCATCGGCACCAGCCACTCGATCGAGCACATCCTGCAATGGGCTTATGAGAACACCGTCGGCCGCATCACCGAGGCGATGTCGGGCAGGCGCACCGCCGCCGACATCTACCAGGCCAAGGTGGCGGCGGACTATGCTGCTTTCCTCGATCAGGTGCCTTGGTACCAGTTCCCCTATGCCGAAAAGCGCGCCGGCCTGTTCGCCGTGCAGCCGGCGCCAGGCGACAGTGCGGTTCGCAGCAGCGAACGCAAGCTGGCCTTCGGTCTGGCCGACACCATCAAGCAGGGCTATGCCGACCTGATAAAGCAGGGGCTCGCCGCCACCTCGGACCCGGCCTTATCAGACATCCATGTCTGGGCCAGGGGCCCGGTCGGCGAGGCCACGCGCAACGAGCCCGACACCTTGCTCGAACGCGACTATGGCGCCGACGGCACCATCTTCGTCACCAGGCGCTACCAGGTCTTCACCGACATGATCCCGCGGCTGATCGACAAGGGCGTCTCCTTCGTCGAGATCGGCGGCAATGACGAGATCATGGTCACCGTGCTGTCCACCGACGCGATCGCCGTCCCCGAAGGCATGCGCATCCTGTTCAGCTATCCCTTGCCGGCGGAGATTTCGACGCGACGGACGGGCATGGTGGTCGCGGTACGCAAGCTGCATCTGGTGCTGCCGGCGCTGATAAAGGCCGGCGCCAGGCTGGAGCATGTCTACGACTACTGAGGCCTTTCGGCCACGCGCGGTCGGCAGCGTGCGCTTCGCCACGCTCATTCCATAATCGTGGCCAAATCCCGCCTTGTTCGCGCGCGATGGAGTGCCTCAGTTTCGCATGTCGCTCGCGGCATGCATCCAAATGGGTTGCCGGGGGGCATCTCGAAGGGACGAGACCGTGATCAAGACCGCCCTTGTCGCCATGACCATTGTCGGCTGCGACTGCGACGCCAAGCTGTGCGAATATATCGGCGAGACGCCGGCCAAATGGTCGACGGTCGCCGAGTGCGAAGCCGCGATGAAAAGCCAGATCCTGCACGTGCGCAACTTCAACTATCCGCTGGTGTCCGGCATCTGCCGCACCAAGGACTCGTCGACCTCCTCGCAACTGGCCGCGATCGCGTCCCGTCCGGAACTGAAGCCTGCCAACCGGACCGTTCGGACGGAAAGCCCGCTGCCTCCGGAACTGAGCCATCGGCCGAGCGTCCCGGTCGGCTCGCCGACGACAGCCGTAGAAGCGGACGCCGCACGGCCCGTCGCCTATGAACAGGTGGTTGATGGCGGCACCGGCGTGCTCTACCGCACGAAGAACGGCTACGCCGTGGTCAAGAACGATCTCGGCCGCGCCGCCTCCGCCACCGCCGACGCGGCGAAACGCTCGGTCAATTGGTTGGCCGGCCTGATGCCGGGCAAGCTGTAAGCCGGCGCCGGCGCTACATCTTCAGCTTCAGGCTCTCCCAGAACTTGTCGATCATCGGCTTTTCGGTGGCGATGTCATCGCCGGCGACGCGGGTGATGAACAAAAGTCCCTGATCGGCGAGGCCATAGCCGACGATTTCGAAATAGGCGGTGTCGGTTCGGGTCTTCACCTCGGCGGTGATGCCGGTCAGTTCCTTGCCGTCGGCGAGCTTGCGCGTCGTCGGCTGCTGCGTCAGTTCCGCGCCCGCCTGCACCGATTCCTTGGTCATCTCCTGCAGCATCAGCTGGTTGAGCGACACCGGATTCATCTTGCCATACTCCTGCACGACCACGATCGTGCCCAGGGCCGACGCCATCAGATATTGCGTGATGTGTTCGCCGAGATCGGTCTTGGTGACCGAAAAAGCGCTGGGATGGGTGAAGGAGAAGTCGCCGCCGGAAAAGGTCGCGAAATCGTTCTTGTCGAGCCTTACTTCGACCTGTTTGCCATCCGGCAAGGTCACCTTGGTGCTCTCACCGGCATCGATATCCACCGTCTTGCCGTCGATCGTCAGTTTGAAGGCCTTGAGGTCTTCAGCGCCGGCCGGCGCGGGGCAAAGTGCGATGAAGGCGAGCACCGCCGCCGCTGATCCCATCCGCATGGATTTCTCCTGTGACTGCTACACCGTCCCGCTCAGCGCCTTGATGGCACGGTAGAAGGTCGAGGAAAACAGTTCCGTCGGGTCATATCCGCGTTTTGCCGCCAGGAAGTCCGGCAGTTCGGGATAGGAGGCCAGCAACTCGCTCGCCGTGTAATGCAGTTGGTAAGGCAGGAAGAAGCGCCCGCCATGCCTGATCGTGGCGTCGATCAGCGCCCGCGTCAGCGCCCGCATCCTGGCATTGCCGTCGGCGTCGGTGGGCTGGTTGATGTAGAGCACCAGCGAATAGGCCGGTTCGGGCGCATAGGTCAGCGCCACGTCCTCCTTGTGCACGACGCGCACCGAGGCGTTGAGAACCGGCAGGTCCTGGTTGCGCAGGATTTCCCGCGCCTCCGCGATGAATTCGACATAGGCGGCGCGGGGAATAAAATACTCATGCAGTATGTCAGTCTCGTCCATCAGGTCGTTGAACAGATACGGCACCGAATCGTGCATCGGATTGTTGCGGGTGACGAGGCAGGCTTCTCCCTCCGCCATGGCTGACGTGCGAGCCACCGTGCAGCTTTCGAAGCTGGGCTCCAGCGTCTTTTCCGTGAACCATTTCAGCTCCTGGAAGGCGCTGCCCCATTTGGCGAGGTTCATGATCACGCGCTTGAGGCCGACCCCGTCCGGTTCGCCGAGCGCCGGCTGGTCGGCGGGCGGTTCCTCGGCCACTTTGTCGTAGCGGTAGACGATCATGTCCTCGAGGAAATTACCCGGCGCCGTCGACAGATGGCCGTAGAACAGGCCGATATCCTTGTTAGGCTCCAGCACCTCGGCGAAGAACTTCGGAAAATCATCCGACCTGATGATTTGCCGCGAGGTCCGGTAGACGGCGTTGTCGACAATGTCGAGCGTTGCTTCCAGCACCACGCCGAACAGGCCGTAGCCGCCCACGACATGGCGGAACAGGTCGCTGTTCTCGCTTGCCGAGCAGGTCGTCACCGAACCATCCGCCAGCATCACCCGCATCGAGCGGATCGAGCCGGCCACCGAGCCGGCCTGATGGTCCATGCCGTGCGCGTTGACCGACAGCGAACCGCCGACCGAGAAGATGTCGGTCGACTGCATCGCCTTCACGGCAAAGCGCGGATGCAGCAGGTTCTGGATGTCGTGCCAGCGCGCTCCCGGCTGCACCGTCATGGTCTTGGCGTCAGCGTCGACGCCGACCTTGTTGAACTTCCTGAGGTCTAGCACCAGCGCATTGTCGTCGAAGGCATGGCCGCCCATCGAATGGCGGATGGCGGCCAGCGAGACATTCAGGCCGTTGGCGCGGGCGAAGGCGAGAGCCCTGGCGATATGGTCCTCTTCCGTGACTTCCACCACGCCGTAGACCGGGGTCCTCGACAGCCCGCTCGCATCGTTGATGTCGCCGCCCCTACCCGACCAGGGCAGCGACGGATCGAAGGCCGGCGGATTGGCAATGGGTTTGAGCGGCAAGGCGATGCCGTCGATATCGGCGATGCGGCCCGCATTCTTCTGCCCCGATGGCCCGCGCGCCAGCTTCGCGACCGTCGTGCCGCCCCACAACACCGCGCCGCCGACCACGGTCGCGCCCAGCAACAGCCGCCGCGACAGGCGAAACCTCTTTTGCTCCTCGGCCATGGATATCCCCCGGGGCCAAGGGATAACGCGGCTTTCAGGCAAAAACCAGCGGCGCGTGACGGCGCAAAGGGTGACTATGTCATGTCGATGGGTGATAGCGACGTTCTGCGGTCAGCGATAATCCCCAAGGGTTGCGCTGCCCCTCATCCGCCTGCCGGCACCTTCTCCCCGTATAGAGACGGGGAGAAGGGAGAAGCTCCCGCGCTGACGCCCCCTCTCCCCGTTCTTCACGGGGAGAGGGTAAGGGTGAGGGGCGGCGCCGGCGTTGGATGAAGTGTCTTTACGAGGCCTTCTTGATCGATGTCACCATGCCGGTCTTGTCGTCCACGGTCACCGCAACCTTGGCGCCGACCTTGAATTTCCCGACCGTGGCCTTGGGCGACAGCTGGTAAATCTTGCCGTCATCCAACGTGATCGACTTGGTCGTCGGATCGACCGCCTGGATAGTGCCCTGAACGGTCGCGGCATAGGCCGTGCCGAGGAAGGCAAGCAGAGCGGCGGTGGTTGCAAGGGTCTTCTTCATGGATAGCACTCCGTGCTGTTTCGGTTTTTCGGGCCGCCTGGGAGATGGCAGCGCCGAACGGCCGGAAACTGGAACGGAAGACGGGCGGGACGCAAATCACGTTGAGTGAATTTTTGCAAAGAAAATCATAGGCTTAATTCTGACACATTGCCTATTGCAGACGCTGTTTCGAGCCGCGCGGTCTGCCCCGGCGCGCGCGGTCCCTTCACGAAAAGAGTCGTTTAGCCGATTGCGGCGAATGCCTCGCGGCCATCATGCAGCCGCCGCAATCTGCCTCGGCCTGCATCACGGAACAGCCTGCCGGCCTGCCAGTGATACAAGTTTTGTTTCATGAAGCGGTTCAACCGCGGCCCTTGAACCGCGGCAGGAAACTCGCGCTGTGGTTGCGATCCCGGCATAAATGCAGGATGGTGCTATCCGTCACGATCAGGGGGCTTACCGTGAAATTTGCAATCCGAACCACGATGTCCCTTATGCTGGCGCTGGCTCCGGGATTGGCCGGCGCGCAAGGCGCGGATCCGAGCGACGACAGGACGGTCATCTTTGCGCCGGGCGATCCTGAAATGACGGCGGCGACGGCCAAGGCGCTCGCCAGCCTGGATGAATTCCTGGCCCTGGCCGAGGCACCGCCCTCCGGCACGGACAGGTTCAAATTGAAGGTCAAGGTGCGTGACGGGAATGTCGCCGAGCACTTCTGGGTCATCCCGTTCCGGCGCACCGAAACCGGCTTTGTCGGCATATTGGCGAACCAGCCGGAAGAAGTGCGCAACGTCGTCCGCGGCCAGAACATAGAATTCGGCAGGGATGACATTTCCGACTGGGGATATACGCGCGACGGACGGCAGGTCGGCAGCTTCACTGTCTGCGTGATGTTCCAGAGAATACCGAAGGAAGAGGCGGACTACATGCGCGATAAATATGGCTTCGATTGCTGAGCGAGACGCTCGCTAACCCCTGTCCTTCGCGCCCACCTTGCGCACCAGCGCTGCCGTCGCCAGCATGGCGCCCATGTCGGAGATCATCGGCGCGACATGGGTCTGGTGGTCCAGCGGCACCGAAATGGGCGGCAACTCGAAGAAATTCTTGGCCTGCGGCATGAGCAGGAAGCCGTCGCTCCCGTTGAGCGCGACGCGCGCCGGATCGTCGCGCCATGTCTCACCCAGCCATTTCAGCGCCTGCGCCAGCCGCCCCGTCACCAGCGGCCGCGCCGCCTCGACATTGTCGGTGCGAAACTCGTAGGCCGCATCGAGCAGCGGCTCGCCGCTCGACAATTCCTGCATCTTGCTGGTGAACATGCCGCGGAAGAAGCTGACCACCGCGTTGGTCCGCCGCGTCGCCACCAATATGCCCGGGAAAGGCTCGATCGCCTCGAAAGCGACGATGACGCCCTTGAAGGCGGTCGACGAGCCCTTGCCGCTGCCTTCGCGCAGTTCGGCTTCGTAGAGCTCGAACGGAAACTCTTCGTAGCGGCCGGAAATGACATCGTCGAAGGATTGCCGGTTGAAAGGCCCGACCGCCTCGCGCGGCAGCCGGTCGAAGGAATTCGGTCTCTCGCCGTGCTGGTAGCTGAAATCCCTGACGAAGCCGAAGATGATCGGCAGCAACGTGTCGCGGAACGACTGCTGCAGCCGCGTCGCCGGCTTCATGGCCTGGAAATAGACCAGGATCGAAACGGCGAAGCCAAGGATGTAGAGAAAGACGTGCGGCGTCGAAAACCACTGTTCGTTGGGATCGGCGACCTTGCTGAACAACCAGGCGATCAGCGCCACGGCGATGAGCACAAGGCCGATAAACACCGGCACCCGCCAGCGCACCTGCCGGACCACCGAAGCTCTGCGCGCCTCATAGGTCTCGATGTCCCTGCGGATGCCGGCAATGACCGCTTCCCCTGGCATGAAATCCGCTGTTTCCACCGCCATCCCCCCGCAAGCCGACCTTGCTCCATGATAGCGGGTTTTGCGCGATGTATCGACTGCGGTGCGACAGGGTGCCCCTCAAGACGTCGGCGCCGCCCCTCATTGTTCTGCCGGACATTTCTCCCCGTATAGTGAC
>NZ_JAFKIC010000107.1 GCF_017306585.1 Mesorhizobium sp.
GGCGCGACCGGCAATTGCGGATAGGCCACCAGCCCGGCGGCGAGCAGGCCGAACGTCAGCAGGGTCGTCGCCACCGGCCGCCGGATGAAGGGAACCGAGAGGTTCATGGCCTGGCGTCCGCACCATGGGGGCGGGGAGATTTGGGGGGACGGACAGTTTTGGAGGCGCGGGGAAGATCCGGCTGGACGCCGCGCAGCCGGTTCGAAAGCCGGTCGAACCAGAGATAGATCACCGGCGTCGTGAACAGCGTCAGCAACTGGCTGAGCAGCAGGCCGCCGACGATGGTGACGCCCAGGGGATGGCGCAATTCCGAGCCGACGCCGGTGCCGAGCATCAGCGGCAACGCTCCCAGCATGGCAGCCAGCGTGGTCATCAGGATCGGGCGGAAGCGCAGCAGGCAGGCCTGGTAGATCGCCTCGCGCGGCGTCTTGCCCTCGTTGCGTTGCGCGTCCAGCGCGAAGTCGATCATCATGATGGCGTTCTTCTTGACGACGCCGATCAGCAGGATGATGCCGATGATCGAGATGATGGTCAGATCCTGGCCGGCGATCATCAGCGCCAGCAGCGCGCCGATGCCGGCCGAGGGCAGGGTCGACAGGATGGTGATCGGGTGGATGAAGCTCTCATAGAGCACGCCGAGCACGATGTAGACCGTCACCACGGCGGCCAGGATCAGGAACAGCGTGTTGTCGAGCGAGGCCTGGAAGGCGCGCGCCGCGCCCTGGAAGCTGGTGATGATGCTGAGCGGCATGCCGATGTCGGCCTGCGCCTGCTCGATCGCCGTCACGGCTTCGCCGAGCGATGCGCCGGGGGCGAGGTTGAACGAGACGGTGGCGGCCGGAAACTGCCCCATATGGGTGATCTGCAGCGGCGTGGTGGTGACGTGGGTGCTCGCCACCACCGACAAGGGGATCGGTGCGCCGCCCGTCGACGACGGCAGGTAGACGGAGGAAAGCGCCTTCAGCGAATCCTGTTCAGAGGGAGCGGCTTCGAGGATGACGCGATACTGGCTGGATGTGGTGTAGATGGTCGAGACCATGCGCTGGCCGAACGCGTCGTAAAGCGCGTTGTCGACGGTCGCCGGCGTGATGCCGAAGCGGGCGGCCTGATCGCGGTCGATGTCGACGAAGACGGCAAGGCCGCTGTTCGACAGGTCGCTAGCGACATCGGCGAGTTGCGGCAACGTGTTCAGCCTGGCGAGCAGCTTCGGCGTCCACTCGTTGAGCTCGTCCGCATTGGCGTCCTGGAGCACGAATTGATACTGGGTGCGGCTGACCTGGCCGTCGATGGTGAGGTCCTGTACCGGTTGCATGTAGAGGGTGACGCCGGCCACCGCGCCGGCCTCCTCCTTCAGCCGCGCGATGACGTCGGTGATGTCGGCGGTGCGCTGCTCGTGCGGCTTGAGGTTGATCAGGATGCGGCCGACATTGAGCGTGGTGTTGGTGCCGTCGACGCCGATGAAGGACGACAGGCTGTCGACGTCGGGGTCTTTCAGGATGATGGCGGCCAGTTGCTGCTGGCGGTCGGCCATGGCGGCAAAGGAGATCGACTGCGGCGCTTCCGTGATGGCCTGGATGACGCCGGTGTCCTGGACCGGGAAAAAGCCCTTGGGGATGACCACGTAGAGGAAAGCTGTGAGCACAAGGGTGGCCGCGGCGACGACCAGCATCAGCGTCTGGCGGTCGAGCACCCAGGTCAGCGCCCGGCCGTAGCCGCGGATCACCCAATCGAAGAAGTCGTGGCTGGCGCGCTGCAGGGCGTTCTCGTGCACCGCTTCCAATGGCTTGAGCAGCTTGGCGCAGGCCATTGGCACCAGGGTCAGCGACACCACAGCCGAGATCAGGATGGTGGTGGCGAGCGTGATCGAAAACTCGCGGAACAGCCGGCCGACGACATCGCCCATGAACAGAAGCGGGATCAGCACGGCAATCAGCGAGACGGTCAGCGAGATGATGGTGAAGCCGATCTGCTGCGACCCCTTCAGCGCCGCCTGCAACGGTGTGTCGCCTTCCTCGACATAGCGGGCGACGTTCTCGATGACGACGATGGCGTCGTCGACAACGAAGCCGGTGGCTATGGTCAGCGCCATCAGCGACAGATTGTCGAGACTGAAGCCGAACAGATACATTACGCCCAGCGTGCCGACCAGCGACAGGGGAACCGAGAGGCTCGGGATGAGCGTGGCGTGCGCGCTGCGCAGGAAGACGAAAATGACCAGAACCACCAGGATGATGGCGAGCGTCAGCTCGTATTCCACGTCGCGCACCGAGGCGCGGATGGTGGTGGTGCGGTCGGTCAGCACCTTGACGTCGACGGCGCTCGGCAGCGAGGCCTGGAGCTGCGGCAGCAGCGCCTTGATGCGATCGACCACCTCGATGACATTGGCGCCGGGCTGGCGCTGGATGTTGAGGATGATCGCCGGGGTCTCGTTCATCCAGGCGGCGAGCCGGTTGTTTTCCGTCGCATCGATCACATCGGCCACGTCCGTCAGCCGCACCGGGGCGCCGTTCCTGTAGGCGATGATCAGCGAGCGGTATTCGTCGGCGCTCTTCAGCTGGTCGTTGGCGTTGATGGTGTAGGCGCGCGAGGGGCCGTCGAAATTGCCTTTCGGCGTGTTGACATTGGCGCTGCCCAGCGTGGTGCGCAGGTCGTCGAGGTTGAGGCCGTAGGCGGCGAGCTTGCGCGGATCGGCCTGGACACGCACGGCTGGGCGCTGGCCGCCCGAGAGACTGACGAGGCCGACGCCCGGCAATTGCGATATCTTCTGCGCCAGCCGCGTGTCGGCAAGCTGCTGCACGTCGCGCAGCGGCATGGTGGCGGAGGTCAGGCCGAGCGTCAGCACCGGCGCGTCGGCCGGATTGACCTTGGCGTAGATCGGCGGCGCCGGCAGGTCGGCGGGCAAGAGATTGCCGGCGGCGTTGATGGCGGCCTGCACTTCCTGCTCGGCGACATCGAGCGAGATCGCCAGGCTGAACTGCAGCGTGATGACGGAGGATCCGGCCGAGCTCACCGAGTTCATCTGGTTGAGGTTGGCGATCTGGCCGAGCTGGACCTCCAGCGGCGCGGTGACAGAGGAGGTCATCACGTCGGGGCTGGCGCCGGGATAGAAGGTCTGCACCTGGATCGTCGGATAGTCGACCTCGGGCAGGGCCGAGACCGGGAGATAGCGGTAGGCGAGCAGGCCCGACAGCATGATGGCGACCATGAACAACGATGTCGCCACCGGCCGCAGGATAAAGGCGCGCGACGGGCTCATTGCTGCTGCCCGGACTCCGGCTGTCCTGATCCTTGCTGTCCGGATTGGGCCGCATCCGGATGCCGGTGCTTGTGGACCTGGTGCTTGTGGGTTGCGCCATCAGTTCCCTGCCCGTCGGAGGGTGCGTCGGTCTGCGCCGGCGCCTGCGCCGGTGGCGCGGTCTGATTTCCGGCCTGGGCTGGCGCCGCCTGGCTGGTGCCCTGGGCGGGCGCTGCCGCCTGGCTTGTGCCCTGCGCCGGCGCGGAGGCCTGCGCGGCCGGCGCCTGGCCGTCCTGGCGCAGGTTGATCGTGGCGCCGTCGCGCAGCTTGTCGGCGCCGTCGACGACGACACGGTCGCCGGGGTTCAGCCCGGACGCGATCTCGACGCGCTCGCCATTGGTGACGCCGAGCGCCACCTTGCGCACGGAGACGGTGCTGTCGGGATTGACCAGGTAGACGAATGTGCCGGGCAGGCCGCGCTGGATCGCGGCGATCGGCGCGATCGCCACATCCTTGTGCTCGTCGACGAGAAGCTCGACGTTGACGAACTGGTTGGGATAGAGGAGGCGCTGGTCGTTGGCGAAGCTGGCCCGCAGCTTGATGGTTCCGGTGCTCGGGTCGATCTGGCTGTCGAAGGTTTCGAGCTGGCCGTCGGCGAGCTTCTTGGTTCCGGCGCGGTCGAAGGCGGTTACGGGCAAGGTGGCGCCCTGCTGCATGCGCTGCGCGATCGCCGGCAGTTCGTCCTCGGGTACGTTGAACAGCACACTGATCGGCTGGATGCGGGTGATGACGACGATGCCGTTGGCGTCACCCGGCGTCACGTAGTTGCCTTCGTCCACCTGGCGCAGGCCGGCCCGACCGTCCGTGGGCGACAGGATGCGGCAGTTGTCGAGATTGACCGTGGCGGACTGGATCAAGGCCTTGTCGTATTCGATCGTACCCGCGTCCTGCCCGACCAGGGCGACCTGGGCGTCATAGGCCTGGTGCGTCACCGCCCCCTGGTCGACCAGCGTCTTGTCGCGCGCGAGGTCGAGCTGGGCATCGTTCAGCATGGCCTGGTCGCGGGCAAGCTGGCCCTGCGCCTGGGCGAGGGCCGCCTGGTAGGGGCGGGGATCGATCTGCGCCAGCAGATCGCCCTTCTTGACGTCCTGGCCTTCCTTGAAATTCACCTGGAGGAGCGGGCCGGTAACCTGCGTCTTGACCGTGACGGTGGAGAGCGAGGTTACGGTTCCCAGCGCACCGAGACTGACGTCTATCGTGCCCTTGTCGATGGTGGCGGCGCCGATCGACATGGGCTGCGCGTTGCGCCGGTTGCCCTGTTGTTTCGGAACCGCCTGCGGCCGCTCGTAGAGATAGGCGCCGCCGGCGGCGACGATGGCGATGAAGATCAGCCACGGAATCCAACCGCGCGAGCGGCGTTGCGCGACGGTCGTCTGCAGGGGCATTTCCAATTGCTGGTCCATGGCGGCATCTTTCAACCCCATCAACCAATATGACTGAACCCCGGCGAAGTCGAATTAACAGTTGGACAGGTTCGGCGCGCCCTCGCGGACCGCTCAAGCGCCCGTGATTGCTGCGATTGCGGCCGGCAGCGCCCTTCGCAAGCTACATGCGCATCAGCAGGCCGCCATCGACGGCAAGCTCGATCCCTGTGATGTAGCTCGCGGCGTCGGAGAGCAGGAAGAGCGCCGCATTGGCCATGTCCTGCGGCGTGCCGATCCGGCCGAGCGGGGCGTAGCTGGCCACCGCCGAGCGCTTCTCTTCCGTGTCCCAGCGCGCCTGCAACGGCGTCAGCGCCATGCCCGGGCAGATGGCGTTGGAGCGGATGCGCTCGCCGGCAAGCTGCATGGCGAGCGATTTCGACAGCGCGCAGACACCGGCCTTCGATGCCTGATAGGCGTCCTGCGGATTGGCGTCGCCGCGATACCACTGGATGGTCGAGAAATGCACCATGGCGCCGCCACGCCCGCCGGCGCGCATGTGCGGCACCACCGAGCGTGCGGTGTGGACGAAGGATTTCAAATTGATGTTGAAGACCTCGTCCCAGACGCCGAGGTCCATGTCGAGCGCCGACCTGTCCCGGCCGAACCACAGCACGCCGGCGACATTGGCGAGATAGTCGATGCCGCCGCGCTCGCGGCCGGCAGTGCCGACGACCTGCTCGACGAAGGCAGCGTCGGTGAGATCGCCCTGGGCGAAGGTGAGCCTGTCGTCATAGGCGGCGAGCGAGGACGGGCGAGCCTTGACGTCGATGGCGGTGACGGAGGCGCCGGCATCGAGCAGCGCCAGCGTGATCGCCTCGCCCATGCCGCCGCCGGCGCCGGCGACGACCGCGTGCCTGCCGGTGAAATCGTAAGCGATCATCTGAACCCCCTCATGTGCTGCCGCCGATGCGTTATCGCCGGACAATAGGGGCGGACCAGAAATCCATCAAGCCGTATTAGAAAAAATTTGCCAAAATGGAAAATAGCGGTATCGTGCCGCCAATGACCTCTCATCAAGGACGGATTTCGCAATCATGAACCTGCACACCGGCGCGCGGACGTTTTCGGTGACTTCTCCGGTCGACGGCTCGACCTATGCGACGCGCTCCTACGCGGACGGCGCGGCGATCGAGGCCGCGCTTATCCGGGCACGGGCGGCCCTGCCGTCCTGGCGGCGGATGGCGCTCGCCGACCGCCTGGCGATCCTGCTGCTTTTCGGCGAGGAGATGAAGGCGCGCGCGACGCCGCTGGCCGACATGGTGGCCTGGCAGATCGGTCGGCCGCTGTGGCAGGCCGACGAGACGCCGCGCCTGGCGCTGGTCGGGGAACTGCTTGCCGATGTGGCGCCGCAAACGCTGGCCGACATGCCCTATCCTTCGGACGAAAACATTCGCCGTTATGCAAGGCCGGTCGCCGGCGGCCTGCACCTGTCGATCTGCGCCTGGAATTACCCCACCGCCATGCTCGGCTATCTCGTCACCGCGCCGCTCGCCGCCGGCAATGTCGTGATCTTCAAGCATTCGCCGCAGACGCCGCTGATCGCGGAGGTGGCAGAGGAGGCTTTCCGCGCCGCAGGCGGTCCCGAGGGTGTGTTCCAGAGCCTGCATCTCGACCATGCAGATGCCGAGAAGCTGATCGCGTCGGGCGCGTTCAACGCGGTGAATTTCATTGGCTCGGTCAATGGCGGAAGGCGCGTCCACGCCGCCGCCGCCGGCACTTTCACGCAGGTGCATCTCGAACTTGGCGGCAAGGATCCGACCTATGTCAGGGCCGATGCCGATCTCGATGCCACGATCCCGCAGATCGCCGAAGGCACCTATTCCAATGCCGGCCAGTCCTGCTGCTCGGTCGAGCGCATCTATGTCGACAAAGCGATCCATGACCGCTTCGTCGAGGCCCTGGTCGCCGAGACGGCGAAGTGGACCGTCGGCCATCCCTTCGACGAGAAGCCGATGGTCGGCCCGGTGGTGCGGGCAAGTGCCGCCGACACAATTCGCGGTCTCACGGAGAGCGCGGTGCGGGCAGGCGCGCGGCGGCTGATGCCGGGGGATGGCGCGCTGAAGGCCTCGGGCCTCGGCGCCGCCTATGTCGCGCCGGAGGTGCTGGTGGGGGTGGATCACACCATGCAGATCATGCGCGACGAACTGTTCGGGCCGGTGGCCTGCGTGCAGGCGGTCGGCGGCGATGACGAAGCCATCAGTTTGATGAACGACAGCGATTTCGGCCTGAGCGCCTCGATCTGGACCCGGGATATCGAGCGTGGCGTGGCGCTGCTCGACGAGGTCGAGGCCGGCACCGTCTATCTCAACCGCTGCGACCATGCGGACCTGCATCTGCCCTGGGGCGGCATCAAGAATTCCGGCCTCGGCCGCACCAATGGCCGCGCCGGGCTGGCGGAAGCGACGGCGGCGAAATCCTACCATATCCGTTCGGTCATCGGCTGACCGCGAGGTGAACCAGATGGACGCCGCAAGCCTTGCAGGACTTGACGATGCGGCCATCGCCGCGCTGGCGGCGGCGAGCGTCGAACTGCTGGGGATGGAGGCGGAAAGCCCCTATCTGCTGATCGCCGAACATGCCGGCAATCGCATCCCCCAGCCGTGGCGGGACCTTGGATTGGCGCTTCCCTATCTCGGCACGCATTTCGCCGTCGACATCGGCGTCGATGCGCTGACGCGGCGGCTGTCGCGGACATTGCGGGCGCCGGCGGTGGTCGCGCACTATTCGCGGCTGTTCCTCGACTACAACAGGCCATCGACCGAATGGGATTTCATGCGTCCGGACCTTGGCGGCATCCCGGTCCCTGGCAATCTGGCGCCAGATGCCGTGGACGTGGAATTGCGCAGGCGGGTCGGCTGGGCGCCGCTCGAACAGGCGATCGCCGAGGCGGCCGCCGGCAGACGGGCGCTGATCTCCGTGCATTCCTTCACGCCGGTAATGGGTGGCGTCAGGCGCGATGTCGATATCGGCATATTGTGGCGAGAACAGTCCCCCTTCGTCACCTCGGTGCTCAAGACGCTTGGCGCTATGGGCGCGCGGGCGGGCTTCAGGATCGGCGACAACGAGCCCTATGACTGGCGCCAGGCGATCGGCTACACGCTGAACCGGCACGGGCTGGAGCAGGGCCGGCCCTGCCTCTATCTCGAAGTCCGCAACGACCTGCTTTCCGATCCGGAAACATTCGAGCGCGTCAGCACCACGCTCGAGGCTGCGTTTGCCACCGTCGCGATGTCGCTATGGCCGAAACAAGCTATAGCCGTCTAAAAGCTGGACGCCCTAAGGCCACCCCGCTAGAGCTTGTCGAATTGGAAACACGACAGCCAAGGGCGTGGACGATGCAGGGCAATGTGGGCAGCAAGATCCGCGACGCGCGCAAGGAACAGAACATCACGCTGCGCGACCTCAGCGAACGCTCCGGCCTTTCGGTCTCGCAACTGTCGAAGCTTGAGAACGGCAAGGCGCGCCTGACGGTCGATGTCGCGCTGATGATCGCCGGCGTGCTGCATGTGCCGGTGGCATCCTTCCTGTTCAGCCCCAAGCCCGGCATGCAGGCACGCCGCTCCATCACGCGCGCCGGCAGCGGCATACTGCACCAGGGCAACGCCATGGAATTCGAGGTGCTGTGCAGCGATTTCCGCGACAAGACCAATATTTTCTGGCGCGTCACGCTGCGGGCACGAAGCTTCGAAGAGAACGGCGGCTGGCGCAGCCATTCGGGCGAAGAGTTCATCCATGTGCTCAGCGGCAGCCTGGAACTGCACACGATCCACTATGATCCGACGGTGCTGCAGCCCGGCGACAGCATCCTGTTCGACGGCGAGATGCAGCACGCCTACATCGCGCTCGGCGACCAGCCCGTCGTCATGCTGATGTCGAACACGGTGCCGCGCGACGGGCTGCCGCCTGGCGCAGGCGCTTGACCCCGTCTTGGGTCCTCAAGAATATTTTCTAAAATGGAAAAAAATGCTTGTTATGGAAAAGTCGGAGGTCTAGCATCCCTTTGACCGGCCGACAGGAGAAATAGCCATCGGCCGGGATGGGAGATGTGACCGATGCTGTCGGTTGAGGCAGTCAGCAAGACCTTTGGCGGCGTGCAGGCATTGCGCAATGCCTCGCTGTCGTGCGAGGCGGGGGAAATCCTCGGCCTGATCGGCCCCAATGGCGCCGGCAAGTCGACGCTGGTCAATGCCATTTCCGGTGTGCTCAGGCCCGACACCGGCAGTGTCAAACTGGCGGGCCAGGACATTACGGGGCGCGGTCCCGAACATTGCGCGCGGGCCGGGGTCGGCCGCACCTTCCAGACCATTCGCCTGTTCAAGGATCTGACCGTTCGCCAGAACGTCGAGGTCGCGCATATCACATGCCGGGCGGTGCGCCCGGATGCAGCTGCGCGCATCGGCGTCGACCAATTGCTCGCCCAATATCAGCTGGACGGTTTTGCCGATGTTCCCGCAGGCACGCTTTCCTACGGCAGCCAGCGTCGGCTGGAAATCGCACGCGCGCTGGCGCTGGGGCCGTCGCTGATCCTGCTCGACGAACCGGCGGCCGGCCTCAACGAGGGCGAGTCGGAGACGCTGGCGATCGCGATCGAGGGCATTCGCAGGGATGTCGGCTGCGCCACCATCGTGATCGATCACGACCTGCGCTTCATCAACCGGCTGTGCGACCGGCTCTGCGTCATGGACCAGGGCCAGGTGATCGCATCGGGACAGACCGAGGAGGTGTGGCGCGATCCGCGTGTCATCGAGGTTTATGTCGGGCAGTCCGCGCCGGCGTGACGGCGCCCACAATACCAACAACAAGTAGGAGGAGGGGTTCGAATGGAGAAGATGATTTTGGGGGCAGCGGTCGTCGCCGCAGGGCTTTTGCAGGTGACGCATGCCGGCGCCGCCGATCTGAAGATCGGCCTCGCCGTGGCGATGACCGGCACCTATGCGCCCTATAGCGAGGCCGAGGGCGCGCGCTGCATGGCCGATAAATTGAACAAGGCGGCCGCGGCAGGCGATCCCAAGGTCGAGCTGATGATCGAGGACAACAGGTCCGACCCGCAGCTCTCGGTTTCGCTCGGCCAGAAGTTCCTCGACGCCGGCGCGCAGATCATTACGGGCGTGCCGTTCCCTGACGCGCTCATCCCCACCGCGCAGATCGCCGCACCCTATGGCGCCACCGTGTTCTCGGCGCCGAACACGCAGCTCGAGATGCAGCAGGCCGGGCTCGATAATTTCATTGCCGGCGCGGTGCCCGATCCGATCAACGCGGCGGCGACCGCCAACGCTCTTTACGGCAAGGGCGCGCGCACCGTGGCGCTGATGGTGTCGCCCGATGCCGGCTCCTATTCGGAGAAACTGCCGGAATGGTTCGGCGAGGTGTTCGAGCATCAGGGCGGCAAGGTCGTCGGCAAGTTCAACTACTCCTGGGGCACGACGGACTGGTCGCCGCAGATCGCCAGCATCAAGGCGCTGCCGCAGAAGCCCGACGCCATCCACATTTGCGGCGTGCTGCCTGATATCGGCATCTTCATCCGCCAGTTGCGCGCCAATGGCTATGACGGCTGGGTCGCCGGCTGTGATGCCTTCGATGACAAGTCGCTGGAAGGCACGGTCGGCAATCCGGCGTCGCTGGAGAAGGTGATGTTCGCCACCCATGGCGCGACCGGGATCGACAGCCCGATCGACAAGTTCCTCGCCCAGTGCAAGGCCGATGGCTACAAGATCAACGGCATCTTCGACGCGCTCGGCGCCGACATGGTGCAGATCAGCTACGAGGCGGCGAAGAAGTCGGGCACGGTCGAGCCGGCCGCCCTTCGTGAGGCGATCCGCGCGCCGGGCGGCTATCCAGGCACCACGGCGCCCACCATCTCCTTCGCCGAGAAGAAGGGCTATCCGGTGAAAGCCGTGCCGGTGATGGGTTTCTCCGATGGCAAGCGGGTGCTGATCACCGACACGCCGCCGACCTTCGTCCCGGCGCTGAACTAGGGCAGGCGGGGGAAGTGATGATGGATCGAGCCTGGCAGGCCGCGTCGTGCTGAGCGTCGACAATCTGGTCGTGCGCTACGGCGCCGTGAGCGCGGTGCGCGACCTCAGCCTGAAGGTCGGGCGGGGCGAGCTTGTCGCCCTGCTCGGTCCCAACGGCGCTGGCAAGAGCTCGACCATCAACGCGCTGACCGGCCTGGTCACGCCGGCTTCCGGCCGCATCGTTCTCGACGGCCAGGACATTTCACGGGTCCGGACCGAGGATCGCATCCGGGCGGGCCTCACCTCGACGCCGGAGGGCCGGCACATCTTCGCCAATCTGACGGTGGGCGAGAATTTGCGGCTGGGCGCGGCGACACGGCGCGATCCCAAGGGCGTGCGCGGCGATATCGACCGGTTCCTGGCGCTCTTTCCGGTGCTCTCGGAACGCTACGGGCAAGCGGCGGGCACGCTTTCGGGCGGCGAGCAGCAGATGCTTGCGATCTCCCGGTCGCTGATGTCGCGTCCGAAGCTGCTTCTGCTCGACGAACCGTCGCTGGGCCTTGCGCCGAAGATCGTGGAACGGATCTTCGACTTCATCGGCGAGCTCAAGCGGGAAGGGCTGACGCTGCTGGTGGTCGAGCAGAACGCCAGGCAGGCGCTGCGCTTCGCCGACCGGGTCTACGTCGTCAGCGCCGGCACGCTGCGTTACGAGGGGCCGCCCGCCGAGCTCGCCGACGAACACGGCCTCTTCAACCTCTATATTGGCGGGTAGGCGGCGACATGGACTATGCCTTGCAGCAGCTTCTCAACGCGCTTGCCTTCGGCGCGGAATATTCCCTGGTCGCGCTCGGCCTGGCTGTCGTGTTCTCGATCATGGGCCTGGTCAATTTCGCGCATGGCGAAATCATCGGCGTTTCCGCCTACAGCGTGTTCCTGGCCGCTGCGCTCGGGCTGACCTCGCCTGTCGTGGCCGTGCTGCTCGCCGTCGCCGCCGCCGCTCTCGCGGCCGTCGCCTTCGAACGCGTGGCGTTCCGGCCGGTGCGCTACGCACCGACCACGACCGGCCTGTTGACAGCCTTCGGCGTCTCGATCGTGGTGCAGAACCTGTTCATGCTGCTGATCTCGCCCAAGCCGCAATCGGTCTCGATCCTCAACGGGCTGAACCAGATGTGGTTCGTCGGTCCTTTCGCGGTGTCGTCGCTGCAGGTCATGGAACTGATCGTTTCCGGCCTCACCATCCTGGCGCTGGTGCTGTTCCTCAACCGCTCGACGCTCGGCCTCGCCATCCGCGCGGCGTCGCGCGATTTCGCCACGGTGCGGCTGATGGGCATCAAGGCCAACCGGGTGATCGCCACGGCTTTCGCCATCTCCGGCGCGCTGGCCGGCATCGCCGCCGTGTTCATCATCGCGCGGCGCGGCAGCGTCTCGCCTGATCTCGGCTTCAGCCTGGTGCTGAAGGCTTTCGTCGCCTGCGTCATCGGCGGTTTCGGCTCGCTGGCGGGAGCGGCAGCCGGCGGCATGCTGCTCGGCTTCATCGAGGTCGGCCTGCTCGTCGCCCTGCCGCAGGAATATGGAGGCTTCAAGGACGCGCTCACCTACGCGATCATCGTCGCGCTGCTGGTCTACCGGCCGGAAGGCCTGCTCGGCCAGCGGGTCGAACTCGGCGACAAGGAGATTTGACGTGGCGAGATCAGACGTGGCGCAAGCAATCGAAAATACCGCGCCCTCCGCCGCTGTCGCGCAGCCAGGCAGTGCGATGATGCGCTCGCTGGTCGGCGGACTGGTGACGGCGCTGCCGGTGCTGGCGATCGGGTTGGCGATCCTGAATTTCGCACCGACCTATTACACCTATCTGGCGCTCGGCGCCTTCGTGAACCTGATCGTCGTCGTCGGCCTGCAAGTGTTCATGGGCAATTCCAACATCGCCAATCTCGGCCACAGCGCCTTTGTCGGCCTCGGCGCCTATGGCGTGGCCATCCTGTCGACGCCGTTGGCGATGAAGAAACTGTCGATCCCCAACGCGCCGTTCGGCTTCGCGACGCTGCAGCTCGATCCGGTTTCCTCGGCGCTCATCGCGCTGATGGTGGTCGGCATCGTCGCCGCCGTCAGCGGCAAGGTGATCAGCCGGCTGTCGGGCGTGGCGGCGACCATCGTCAGCCTCGCCCTGCTGATCATCGTCCATTCGGTGTTTCTCAACTGGACCGACCTGTTCAAGGGCAACCAGGCCTTCTTCGGCATCCCCAAGGTGGTCGGCCTGCCCTGGATGCTGGTGTTCTCCGTGGTGGTGATCGTGGCGGCACGGCTGTTCAAGGATAGCCGCTGGGGCTTGCAGCTGAGGGCCAGCGCCCAGAGCCCGCAGGCGGCCGCCGCGCTTGGCATCGACGCCCGGCGCCTGCGGCTGATGTCATGGGTGCTGTCGGCGCTGATCTGCGGCCTTGCCGGCGTGCTCTACGCCTATTTCGCCGGGACGATCAGCCCGAAGCTGTTCTACTTCCAGATGATCTTCAACACGCTGGCGATGCTGATCCTGGGCGGCATGGCGACGGTGACGGGCGCTGTGACCGGCGTGATCGTGCTGTCGGTCGGGCTGGAATTCATCCGCAGCATCGAATCCGGCGTGACCATCGGCGCTATCCAGCTGCCGCAACTGCTCGGCCTGTCCGGTGTGGCGCTCGGCGTCGTCATCGTGCTGTGCATGGCGTTCCGGCCAAGCGGCATCAGCGGCCGCCACGAGCTCGACGAACTCTTGTCGCGATTTTTCCGGCGCAACGCGAAATAGCGGCGTCCGGTATTCTTGGTGGAGGACTGAAAGTGGAATTTGAGGACAAGGCCGCGGCTTACGCGCCCCAGCTCGAGGCGTTGCAGAAGAAACTCGCGGCAAACGGCGTCGAGTTCGTCGAGGTGCATACGGTCGACACGTCGGGCGCGTTCCGCTCCAAGATCGCGCCGCTGAAGCTCTCGACCTATGGCGAATCCATCAATGCCATTCTCTATTGCGTCACCCATGGCGACGGCCAGCCGCTGGGTGATGTCGCCTTCGCCTCGCCGAGCGCCAATGAGGAGAACGGCTTCCCCAACATCAAGGGCATCATCGATCCCGCGACGGTCGTCCAGCATGGCTGGAAGCCGAAATTCGCCTCCGGCATCACGTCCTCCTACATGCTTGACGGCGCGGTCTGTCCCTTCGATCCGCGCGGCGTGCTGGCCCGTGTAGAGCAACGCGCCAGGGCGCTCGGCTACGAGCCGATGGTCGCGCTCGAATATGAGTTCGGCATCTTCCACGCCGATCACGACCTGATGCGCGCCGGACGCTACCGCGAACTGAAGCCCTGGGGCCATTCGCTGATCAACTACGATCTGGTGCGCAGCGGCGAGTACCAGGATTTCGCCGCAGAGTTCATCACCCGCATGAAGAGCATCGGCATCGGCGTCGCCTCATTGGTCACCGAATACGGCTATGGCATGTATGAATACGCGCTGACGCCGAAGCCGGCGCTGCAGGCGGCCGATGATGCCATGCGCGCAAAACTGCATCTGCGCGAACTCTGCGCCGAGCGCGGGCTGGTGGCCACCTTCATGACGCGCTTCCAGCCGCCGGGCAAGGAGAGCGCCTGCGGGGCGCACCATCATGTCAGCCTGTGGCAGGACGGCAAGCCGTCCTTCGCAGCCGGCCCGAACCGACTGACGCCGGTGGCCGAGAAATTCCTGGCCGGCGTGCTCAAGCGGATGCAGGAAACGCATCTCCTGTTCCGTCCGACAGTGAATTCCTATCGTCGTTTCGACCGTGGGGCGTGGTCGCCGGAAGATGTCGCCTGGGGGTTCGAGAACCGCACCGCGCCGATCCGTGCCATTACGACGCCCAATGACGGCGCCTGCCGGCTGGAGCACCGCGCGCCGGGCGCCGACATCAATCCTTATCTCTCGATCGCCGCGATCCTCGCTGCGGGCTGCGAGGGCATCGAGAAGGATTTGCCGCTGGAGGCGCCGGTCACCTCAAACCTTGCCGATCTGGACAAACCGAAACTGCCGCGCACGCTCAACGCCTCGATCGAGGCTTTTGCTGCCTCCGATTTCTGCGCTGAAGCGTTCGGCGAGGCGTTCCGCGACAATTATGCCGAAAGCCGGCGGGCCGAACAGGCGGCGTTCGACGCCTGGCAGGCTTCGCACATCACCGATTTCGAATGGCAGCGCTATTTCGTCAGTTGATCACGGAAAAGAAGCGGACCGGCTTCCCGCCGGCCCGCTGTCTCAATCGAAATCAACCGCAGACGCGAACGTCCTCGATCACCTTATGGTGGTGGCGCCAATGCACCACGGTCTCCATGTGGCAGCGGTGACGCCAGTGGTGCCGGCGATAGCCGTCTCCCTTGTAATCACCATACTGCATGCCGTTCTCGCCGCCGTACTGGTTGTCATAGCGGCGGTCATGATGCCGGCGGATGACAATGCCGGAATCCTCATCGGTTGAATATCTGTTGCCGTCATCGGATTGGATGACGACACTGGCAGCTTGCGTAGGGGCAATGACTGCCGCTGTTGCGGCAAAAGCCAGCATGGAAGCCAGAATCAACTTTTTCATTTCATCCTCCTGCGAGTTTCAAGACCAATAACTCGCGGAAGAACTGGCTGTTCCGCTCGGATTTACACGCTTTGCGACACTGCGGATATCAAGCTGTTATCGCTCGTGCGCTCCAGCCGCACGAAAGCTGTCAGGGGCAGATGGTCGGATGCAACGCGCGAAAGCGGCGTGTCATGGGCTTCGACGGTGGCAATCATGCCATGCCGGTTAGCCATGATCCGGTCGAGCGCCAGCAGGGGCAGGTTGGACGGGAAGGTGGGAACCGCTGGCGGCTGCGGACCAAACGTCGCGTGCAGTGTGTTGAGGGCGGAACGATTGCCGAGCCGCCATTCATTGAGGTCGCCGAGCAGCAGCGTCGGCTTCTCGTCGGGGCTGCTCATGAGGTCGAGCACCACACGGGCCTGCTGGGAGCGCGAGCGGCGCAGCAGGCCGAGATGGGCGGCGATGATGCGCAGCGTCTGGCTTCCCTCGAGGTCGATCTCCGCCACCACCGCGCCGCGCGGCTCAAGGCCGGGAAGCCTGATCTGGTGAACGTCGCGGACAACGCCTTTCTTGAACAGCAGGACATTGCCATGCCAGCCATGGCCTTTGCCGGTGGCGAAGATCGGCACCGGCACGAGGCCGGTTTCACGCTCGAGCCGGGGCAGGTCGAGAAGCCCGTCGCGCTCGCCGAAGCGGTTGTCGGCTTCCTGCAGCGCAATGACGTCCGGATCGATCTCGCGGATGACGCGGCTGGTCCGTTCGGGGTCGAACTTCCTGTCGACACCGATGCATTTGTGGACGTTGTAGGAGGCGACCAGCGTGCCGGTGGTGCCGGTCGCCTTGTGCGCGGCGGCGTTTGCCTTGCGCATCCGCCGGTCGCGAATGGACAAGAGCATGGTCGCCGGCAGGCTGCGTCCGTTCATCCGCATCGTATGCCTGACATGCCTGATTCTCTCGCCATGCCTTCAAAATAGAGTCTTTGCGCCAATGTTCCATGACCGGCATAAAACTATCTGGCAAACGCGCCTTTTGGTGAAGATGCGGTTGAAGACGGTGACCTTGTCAAAGATAGGGTGATCCCAGCCACAGGATCCGGTCGAACAGCCTGATGAGGAAGGGCCGGGCGCGCAGGGCTTCGAGCGTCACGGGCACGGCGGAACTCATCGCCGATCCGATGCGCGTCTCGATCTCGCCGGCAAAGCCGGCGTCGAGAACCTCGAGGTCGATCTCGAAATTCAGACGCAGCGAGCGGGCGTCGAGATTTGAGGAGCCGACATAGGCCCACACGCCGTCGATCGACAGCAGCTTCGAATGATCGAACGGTCCTTCCGTGCGCCAGACGCGGCAATAGTGCTTCAGCACCTGGTCGAATTGCGCCGTCATGGCGCGGTCGACGAGGAAGAGGTTGTTCACCGCCGGCACCACGATGTCGATCTCGACGCCGCGCCGGGCGGCGGTGATGAGCGCGCTGATCAACTCCCGGTCGGGCAGGAAATAGGGCGACATGAGCCGGATCGACTTGCGGGCGACCGAGAAGGCGCCGATCAGCAGCTTGTGATTGGTCTCGTTGCTGGCATCAGGCCCGGAGGCGACCGCCCGCACCATCATCGGCTGTCCGGCTTGCGGCGATAGCGGCGCAATTGCCCAGGCCTCGCCCTTCAGCGCCTCGTTGGTGGCAAAGCGCCAGTCCTCCGCGGCGACCGAGAACAGATCGGCGACAACCGGGCCGGTGACCCGGAAATGCGTATCCCGGGCGCTGTTGGAACCGGCGAATTCGGCTGAAAAACCCTTGCGGATGTTCATGCCGCCGGTAAAGGCCAACGTGCCGTCGACCATCAGGATCTTGCGGTGGGTCCTGAGATTGGCATAGGGCAGGCGCAGCCCCATGACGATGTTGCCGTTGAAGACGTCCGCGGTGATGTTGGCGCGGCGCAGATGTCCCAGGATGCTGGGGACGGAGTAGCGGGCGCCGACGGCGTCGATCAGCACGCGAACGGCGACGCCGCGCCGAACGGCATTGGCCAGCGCTTCGACGAAAAGCAGGCCGACGGCGTCATTGTCGAAAATATAGGTTTCGAGCAGGACGCTGCGTTCGGCGCCGTCGATGGCCGCGCACATGGCGGCATAGGCCTCGTCGCCGGTCTCCAGCACGTCGATCGCATTGCCCGGATTGAGCGCGCGCCGCGCCACCCTGTCGCCGAGCGTGCGCAAACCGGTGAAACGCTGACCGTAGCGCTCGATGATCAGCGCTTCTTCGGCGGCGAGGTCGCGCTCATGCTTGGCGGAGGCCGCGTCGCCGGACAGTGGCCGCTGCGCGCTGATGGTGGCGCGGCGGATGCGGTTGATGCCGGCGACGGCATAGATCAGCACGCCGAGGATCGGCGACAGCACCATCACGCCGACCCATCCGGTGGCGGCGCGCACATCCTCCTTGGTCATGACGGCATGGCTGATGCCGACCGCCGCCATCACCACCGAGATGAACGCCAGGATATGAGGCCAGTGAGTCGCCAGGTCTTCGAACATCGCCGGGACTATCCAGCGCGCTCTCGCAGAAGGCAATGCAACCTATTGCTTCTGGCATAAGCGATATCACCAGGCGGACATTCAAACGTCAGTTTTTGCTGTCCGTCATCCGAGCGAAGCTTTCCGCGACTGCCAAAACAGCGGCGTGAATCGGTCCTGCCGTGAGGCTTGGCAGGATCGAGGCGTCGACGACGAAGAGATTGTCGAGCGCCTTGAGCCGCAGATCGGCATCGACGGGGGCATCCGCGTCCTTGCCCATCCTGCAGGTGCCGCAGGGATGATGGTGGGTGATGACGGCCTTCGCTATGAAATCGTCGATGCTGCTCTTGTCCAGGCCCGCCGGCAAAAGTTCATGATCGCGCCATTCGCCGAGTTCGTCGTGATGGCCGATCTCTCTCGCCGCCGCCAGGGCCTGGCGAAACAGCGCCCGGTCACGGCCGGTCTGCAGATAGGCGGGATCGATGATCAGGCGATCGCCCAGTTCCGGTCCGCTGATGCGCACGCTGCCACGGCTCGTCGGATGGGTGATCCCGAAAAGCAGCGAGTAGGCCGTGCCGGCGGCGGGCGCCTCAAAACACTCCGAGACGATCGGAGCGATGCCGCAGCCGACGACGATCTCCGGCTGGCCGCCGGCCGTGAAGTCGCCGGCTCGCATATACGCCATCGATTCCGAGTGCTGAAGGCGCGATGGCGGAACCGGCTGGCGCGCGGCGTAAAGGTTGCCGGCACCAAGCAGATGGTCCTGAAGGTTGCGTCCGATATCGGGCATGTCGATCAGGCAATCCACGTTCGCGTCACGGAGCGTGTCTCGCGGGCCGATTCCTGAACGCATCAACAAGGCCGGGCTTTCCAGCGACCCGGCGCAAAGCACGATGCGGTCCGCGACGATTTCGGCGGGACCGTCCGGTCCAACCACCTCCAGTGTCCGGACCTTGTTGCCGTCGAGTTCGAGCCGGCGGACCCTGGATCCCCTGAGGATCGTCAGGTTGGCCCGGCTGCGGACCGTGGGCGTGAGCCAGGCATCCGCGACCGTCACCCGGCGACCGTCGCGAATGTTGAGGGAATTCGGGGTGACGCCGATCATCTGTCCGCTGTTGTGGCCCTCAAGGCGCGGCAGGCCGAGGGATGCACCGGCTTCGATGAAGGCGCGCGCGACCGGGCTGACTTCGTCCGTCGGCAGATGGACCGGCATCGGCCCGCCCTTGCCGTAGAGACCATTGCCGCCGAGCGGATGATCCTCGTTGGCCTGGAAAGCGGGCAGCAGTCCGTCCCAGCTCCATCTGTTGTCGCCGGTCGCTTCGGCCCAGGCCTGGAAGTCCAGGGGATGACCGCGCATGTAGCCCATGGCGTGCAGGCAACTGGAGCCGCCCACCACCCGCCCGCGCGCCCAGTGATGCACGCGGCCCGCGGTGCCGGCTTGCGGCTCGGTGCGATAGTCCCAGTCGTAGCTGCGCCCCTGAAGCGCTGGCCAGGCGGCCGGGTTCCAGATGTCGGGGTCCGACGCCTCTTCGCCTGCCTCGATCAACAGGACGCGGCGGGCGGAATCCTCACTCAGTCTGGCAGCTAGCAACGCACCGGCCGAGCCGCCGCCGACGATGACGAGATCGGCGTGTTGTTTGCGCTCGGAATTGGCACTGCTCATCATCACTCCATCTGGCGCTTGCTTGTCCGGGTGGCCGGCATGTCTGGCGCGGGCATGGTGAAAGCCCGCGCAACGCTGCGTTTGGCGGATACGCGATCCGCAATCTCGGAAGACGTCGAGTTTCCGGCGCCGCCCTTCGAAAAACTCAGACGTCGCTGTCCATGGATATTTTCGCTGCCGCCTTCGCCCGCAGGACGTGCTGTTTGGAAGCCTTTCGGGCGGCCTTCTCGTCGCCGGCAGCGATGGATTCGAATATCTCCCTCATCTCCGCCAGGCTGCTTTGCGCCCTGCCTTCCAATGACATCGACCGTCCCCGGAAGAAGCTGATCCTGGCCACCAGGCCGCGATGGACTTCCTCCAGGATCGGATTGCCGCAATTGGCAAGAATGATCGAATAGAAGTCGGCTGCGGTCATCACCTGCGCAATGCTGTCATTGCTGGACGCCGCCTCCTCGAAAGCGGAAAGCGATCTCTCGAGTTCACGCAGCTGCGCGGGGGTAATTCTCGAAGCGCAGCGGCCTGCCGCCTCGACTTCCAGCAGTTCCCGAACCTCGTAGATGGCGGTCGCCACTTCCCAGGAGAGCGCCGGTATCGACGGTCCGCGATTGGGCACGATCTCGATCAGGCGCTCGGCCTCGAGACTGCGCAGGGCTTCCCTGAGCGAGGGCCTGCTGATGCCCAACTGCGCGCAGAGCTGGCTTTCGATCAACCGGCTGCCCGGCTGGAACAGCCCGGACAGGATGGCGAGCCGCAGCTTGTCGACAGTCTCCTGCTGCACCGTTCGTGGCGAAATCCGCAAATTCAGATCTGGCGGCATCGGTTACGTCTCATGGGCGTTGGGGTGATGGGCGCTAGAGTAACGGGCATTGGGGTCACGATCTCACGCATCATATGCGACACCGCAGCCATTGGACAGCAGGAATAGTCAGATTGTCAATTCTCAAGATTGAAAGAATGTCAGACAATCCTGTTGACGTGCCCCATCGTTCTATGATCCTCTTGGGTCAGACGGGTAGCAGTGGTGAGGAACAGACACGTGGCGACAGACATGCCTTCCGGCCAGCCGGGTTCGCGACGCGTCGATACGGGCCGCATCTCGCTGAATGTCCGCGAGAGAGGCGCCGGCCCGCTGATGCTGTTTTTCCACGGCATTACCTCCAACTCCGCTGTTTTCACGCCCCTGATGGCGCGGCTGTCGGACCGGTTCACCACCATAGCGGTAGACCAGAGGGGGCATGGCCTCAGCGACAAGCCGGAGACTGGTTACGAGGCTAACGACTATGCCGAGGACATCGCGGCCCTGATCCGCACGCTCGATCGCGGCCCGGCCATTCTCGTCGGGCATTCGCTCGGCGCCAGGAATTCCGTGACGGCGGCGGCGAAGTATCCGAACCTGGTGCGCTCGGTCGTCGCGATCGACTTCACGCCTTATATCGAGGTTGAAGCGCTGGACGCGCTGGAAGCCCGGGTGAATGCGGGTAGCCAACTTTTCGACAATCTCGGGGCCGTCGAGGCTTACCTTGCCGGCCGCTATGTGAACATACCCGCCGCTGCCATCAGGATCAGGGCCGAAAGCGGCTATCAGGCGGTCGATGGCGGCCTGCGTCCCCTGGCTTCGCCAACGGCGATGGCGCAGACCGCCAAAGGGCTGCGGGCCGACCTAGTTCCCGCCTACCGGGACGTGACGAAGCCTGTGCTCATCGTTCGCGGCGAGGCGAGCAAGCTGGTTTCAGCGGCGGCGCTGGAAAAGACCAGCCGGTTGCGCCCCGATCTGCCCGTCGTCGTCGTTCCGGGCGCCGACCACTATGTCAACGAGGTGTCTCCCGAGATCACTCTGAGAGCCATCACCAATTTCATCGATGCCTGACGGCAAATCGCCGTCCCTTGGTACGCAGCAGGATCAGAAAATGGCCAATGTAAACACGAGTTCGGGTAAAACGCGTTGTGCCGAGGTTGCCGGCGGCGGCTTTGCCGGCCTGACAGCCGCCATTGCTCTCAGGCAGAACGGCTGGGACGTCAGGCTGCACGAAAAGAGCGCCGAACTCAGGGCTTTCGGCGCGGGCATCTATCTCTGGCACAACGGGCTTCGCGTGCTTGAGGGAGTGGGCGCGCTGGACGAGGTCCTGCAGGGTTCGCATACGCCGCCGACCTACGAAACCTGGATGCACAACAAGTCGGTGTCCAAGGAGACGTTCAACGGCCTTCCCTGGCGCATCATGACCCGCAGCCATCTGCACAATGCGCTGGTCAACCGGGCTCGCGCCGTGGGTGTCGATATCAGAGCCAACTCCGAAGCGGTCGCCGCCGATCCGGAAGGCCGCCTGACCCTGCAGACCGGCGAGGTTCTCGAAGCCGACCTCATTGTCGGCGCCGACGGCGTCGGTTCCAAGGTCCGCGATTCCATCGGCTTCAAGCAGGACCGGTGGATTTCCAAGGACGGCCTCATCCGGCTGATCGTGCCGCGCATGAAGAAAGAACTCGGCCATGGCGAATGGGACAACACCATCGACATGTGGAATTTCTGGCCGCGTGTGCAGCGCATTCTCTACTCGCCCTGCAACGAGAACGAGCTCTATCTGGGCCTGATGGCGCCGGCCGCCGATCCCCGCGGATCGCGCGTGCCGATCGATCTCGAAGTCTGGGTCGAGATGTTCCCGTTCCTGGAGCCCTGCCTGATCGAGGCGGCGAAGCTGCAGACCGCCCGGTACGACAAGTACGAAACGACCAAGCTGGACAGCTGGACGAGAGGCAAGGTGGCCCTTGTGGGAGACGCCGCGCATGCGATGTGCCCGGCTCTCGCCCAGGGCGCCGGCTGCGCCATGGTCAACGCCTTCAGCCTGTCGCAGGATCTGGAAGCAGGCTCATCGGTCGAGGACGCGCTCGTCGCTTGGGAACAGCGTATCCGCCCAATCACCGATCGCTGCCAGGCCCTGTCCGGCGACTATGCGGCGAACCGTTCGCTGTCCAAGGGGAACATGTTCACACCGGCCGCGCTGGAAGCCGCGCGCTACGACCCGCTGCGCCGTGTCTTTTCATGGCCGCAGTAGTGTTTGGGCCGCAATAGAGTTTGGGCCGCAATAGAGCGCGGACAGGCCGGCCAACGATTTAATCGGCGCGCGCATGAGATGCGCGCTCCCTTCAGGAGATAGAGATGAATTATTCCAGTGCAGTCGAACGGGATTACGATGTCCGGGGGTGGTACGCGTCGGTCCAGGAGAGCCGCCATGATGGCGGCGCTCCTGGACAGGCGCTGGTCAAGATCGCGACAGGCGTCGTCATCCGCAACCCGTACGCCGGCAAGTTCGTCGCCGAATTGTCCGATCTGACCGGTCCGAGCGCGGCTATCGGCCATGCGCTTGGTGAGCGCGCCGTGGCGCTGCTCGGCAACAGGCCGGTCGAGAGCTATGGCAAGGGCGGCATCGCGGGCACGTCGGGCGAACAGGAACATGTCGTCGCCTGCATCACGACTGTATTCGGCGATCCGCTGCGCGAGCAGGTGGGCGGCGGCAAGGCCTGGATCTCGTCGGTCAGCAAGGTCGCGGTGGCCGGCACCACTATCGACATTCCGCTCGCCCACAAGGACGAGCTCTATATCCGTTCCCACTACGATGCCGTCACCTTCTCCGTGCCGGATGCGCCGCGTCCGGACGAACTGCTGATCTGCATCGCCGTCGCATCGGGCCCGCGCGTGCATCAGCGCGTCGGCGGCAAAACCGTCGCCGACCTGAAGGCTGGCGTCTAGTTTCACCGAAATCGCTCAAGGACGAATTCAATGCCCCTGAATATCAAGGACCTCAAGATAACATCGGTTGATTTCCAGCCGCTCGGAAAACTGCGCGACGAGCACGCGGGCGACAAGGGCAACGTGCTGCCCCGGCTCAAAGTCAGTGGCGTTCCGGCGGGGACGACGGAACTGGCGGTCATCTGCCATGATCCGGACGCGCCGCTCGCCAATGGTTTCACACACTGGGTCGTCTACGGCATCGATCCCTCGACCACCGACCTTTCGGACGCGCAGGAAAAGTTCCGCGTCGGTCCCAACGGCGCCGGCCACAAGCAGTATTACGGTCCCCAGCCGCCGGCTGGCCACGGTGAGCATCACTACTATTTCTGGGTCTACGCCCTCGACACCAAGGTCGAAGGGACGCCCACCCGGGAGGAGTTCCTGGCAAAATACGCCGATAACATCATCGAGCAGAACCGGATCGTCGGGCTCTACGAGAACAAGTGAAATCCGCGGCGTCGGCGGCCGATAACAATAACAAGAATGGCCGCCACCGCCGCAATGGGAGAATTGGAAATGACAGACAGCAACCCCGCGCGCCAGAAGCTCTTCGGAGAGCTGGTTACCGCCACCAAGATCCTTCTGAACGAAGGCATCATGGATACGTTCGGGCACATCAGCGTCCGTGACCCCGAGGATCCCGAAAGCTTCTTCCTGGCGCAGAAGCTCGCTCCGAGCCTGATCACCGTCGAAGACATCCAACGCTTCAACCTGGATGGCGAGACCTCGGACAACCGGCCATCCTATCTCGAGCGCTATATCCACAGCGAGATCTACAAGGCGCGGCCCGACGTCCAGTGCGTGCTCCACACCCACTCTCCGGCCGTGCTGCCCTACTGCTTCGTTGATACGCCGCTTCGGCCGGTCACCCATATGGGCGCGTTCATCGGCGAGTCCGTCCCGGTCTACGAAATCCGCGACAAGCATGGCGACGCGACCGATCTCTTCGGCGGCAGCCACGACGTCTGCGCGGATATCGCCGAAAGTCTCGGCAAACAGACCGTGGTCCTGATGGCGCGGCATGGCGTCGTCAATGTCGGCAACTCCGTGCGCGAGGTCGTCTTCCGCGCCTTCTATCTCGAGCAGGAAGCGAAGGCGCTCACGGCCGGCCTGCAGATCGGCAAGGTCAAATATCTGTCGCCGGGCGAGATCAAGACGGCGGGAAAACTCGTCGGCGCCCAGATCGACCGTGGATGGAATCACTGGTCGCAGCGTCTGAGAGAGGCTGGCCTGGTCTAGCGCCGGCGGGCCTCAGGAATAGCTGGATCATCCGAGCGCATGCCCTGATGATCCAGGCCCGGTTTCAACAGTTCCCTGGCGCATATGAGCCGGACCAAGGCAGTGAAACAGACAATGCCGCACGCTGAAAGCTACGACTACATCATCGTTGGGGCCGGATCGGCCGGTTGCGTGCTGGCCAACCGGCTGAGCGCCGATCCCAAATGCTCGGTGCTGTTGCTGGAGGCCGGCGGCTGGGACCGCGATCCGATGATCCACATTCCGCTCGGATGGGGAAAGATCCTGACCGAGCGGCGCCATGACTGGATGTATTTCTGCGAGCCGGAAGACAATGTCGGCGGGCGCAAGGTCGAGTGCGCACGGGGCAAGGTCATCGGTGGCTCGTCGTCGACCAACGCCATGGCCTATGTGCGCGGCAATCGCGGCGATTACGATCGCTGGGCGGCCTCGGGCCTCAGCGACTGGTCGTATGAGAAAGTACTGCCCTATTTCCGCAAGCAGGAAAGCTGGGAAGGCGGCGAGAGCAAATTTCGCGGCGGCTCCGGCCCGCTAACCACGCAGTTCTGCCGCTACAAGGACACGCTGATCGACGCCTTCGCGCAGGCCAGCGTGCAGGCGGGCTACGAACAGACGAGCGATTACAATGGCGAGCGGCAGGAAGGGTTCGGCCGCCTGCAGATGACGATCTCGAAAGGCCGGCGCTGTTCGACCGCGACCGCCTATCTGCGGCCGGTGCTGAAGCGCCCCAACCTGACGGTGCTGACGGAAGCCAGCGCGACCAAGATCGTGCTCGAAGGCGCTCGGGCGACAGGCGTTACCATCAGCCATCAGGGAAGCGAGCGCACGGTCGTTGCCCGCAGGGAAGTGCTGCTTTCCGGCGGTGTGATCAACACGCCGCAACTGATGATGCTGTCGGGGATAGGCGCGCAGGATGAGCTTGCCGCGCAGGGCATCCAGACGCGGGTGAACCTGCCCGCGGTCGGCAAGAACCTGCAGGACCATGTCTCGGTCATTCTCATGTACCGGCGCCGGGCGCCGGGCGGTCCGTTCCTGCGCAATATGCGTGCCGACAGGATCGGTCTGGATTTCGCCAAAACCTATCTGACGGGTCATGGGTTCTCGGCCGACGTGCCTGGTGGCGTCGTCGCCTTCCTGAAGAGCGGACCGGAGCGGCCATTGCCGGATGTGCAATTGCTGTTCACGGCGGCGCCTCTTGCCGCGTGGCCCTATTTCAAGCCGTTCAAGGCGCCGTTCCCGGACGGCTTCGCGACGCGGATCGTGGCGACGCAGCCCGAGAGCCGGGGCGCGGTGAAACTGGCCTCGGCCGATCCCGCAGCGGCGCCGCTGATTCACCAGAATTTCCTTGCCTCGCCCAAGGACTGGGAATCGCTGCGGGCCGGATTCCGGGTGGCGAGAAACCTCGCCTCGCAGCCTTCCATGCAGCCCTTCATCCAGGCGGAGTTCTTTCCCGGACCGAAGTGCCAGAGCGACGACGAGATCGACGAGCATATCCGCAAGACCTCCATCACCGTGCACCATCCGGCCGGGACGTGCCGCATGGGAGCCGACGAGGCCTCGGTCGTCGATCCGCAATTGCGCGTTCGCGGCGTCGCCGGCCTGAGGGTGGTGGACGCCTCCGTGATGCCCGACCTGGTCTGCGGAAACATCAACGCGGCGGTGATCATGATTGCCGAAAAAGCCGCCGACCTCATCGCGGCATCAAACATGGCAATGGAAAGCAGGGCAGCGTGATGATCAGACGTATCGCCATCATCGGTCTGGGCACGATGGGGCCGGGCATGGCCGCCCGGCTCGCCAGGGGTGGCCTGCAGGTCGTCGCCTACGACGTTGCGCCTGCGGCGATCGAACGCGCGGGCACCATGCTTGGCGTTGCGGAAGGCGTCCTCGATTCCCTCGGCATAACGCCGCCGGCATCCGGCGCTGGAACGGTCCGCTTCACCGACGACATCGCCGACGCTGTGTCGGGCGCCGACCTTGTCATCGAGAACGTTCCCGAGAACATCTCGATCAAGGCCGATGTCTATCGCACCATCGACGGCCTGATCGGGCCGGAGACCATCGTTGCTTCGGACACGTCAGGCATCCCGATCACCAAGCTGCAGGCGCATATCTCGCATCCGGAGCGGATGGTGGGCATGCACTGGTCGAACCCGCCGCACATCATCCCGATGATCGAGGTGATCGCAGGCGAGAAGACCGCGCCTGAGATCGTGACTGTCATCCGCGACCTGATCCGCTCGATCGGCCTGCTCCCTGTCGTGGTGAAGAAGGATGTCCCCGGCTTCGTCGAAAACCGCGTGCTCTACGCGCTGCTGCGCGAGGCGGTCGACCTCGTCGAGCGCGGCGTCATCGAGCCTGAGGACCTCGACACATGCGTGTCCTGGGGCATCGGCTACAAGATCGCCGTGATCGGGCCGATGGCGCTGCTCGATATGGCTGGCCTCGATATCTACAAGTCGGTCTCGTCCTTCCTCAACGCCGATCTCTCCAATCGCGACGATGTCGCGGCCATGGTGCTGGAAAAGACCAACGCCTCGAAGTTCGGCATCAAGTCGGGCGAGGGGATGTTTTCCTACACGCCCGAGAAGATCAAGGCGCTGCAGGGCGAGCGGGCGCGCAAGCTCGTCGCGGTGCGGCGCATCCTGGAGGGCCGGGACTAGCCATGCGCATTGAACCCATTCGAGCAGCAGGCGGCCGGTCGACCCACATCCGCCACGATGACGACCTGATCGCCGCCAAGGGCGTTTCGGTCGTCATGGCCAGGCAGTTGGTGCTGCAGAATATCGATCTTGCGATACCGAAGGGGTCCTTCGTCTCGCTCATCGGCCCGTCCGGCTGCGGCAAGAGCACCTTGCTCAAGGTTCTGGCGGGGCTGGTGGAGCCGACGAGCGGCAGCGTTTCGATCGCCGGGCTTTCGCCGGTCGATGCGGCGCGCAAGCGCATGATCGGCCTCGTTTTCCAGGAGGCGAATCTGCTGCCCTGGAAGAATGCGGTGGACAATGCCTCGATGCTGCTCGGCATCGCCGACAAGTCGCTGTCGCGCGCGCAGTTGAAAGAACGCGGCCAGGAGATGCTGGAACTGGTGGGGCTGGGTGACAGCGCCCATAAGCGTCCCCATGAATTGTCCGGCGGCATGCGCCAGCGCGTCGCCATCGCGCGGGCGCTCGCGCTCGATCCGGCGGTGCTGCTGATGGACGAGCCGTTCGGCGCGCTCGACGCCATTACCCGCGATTCCATGGGACAGTCACTGCTGGAGATCTGGCAGCGCACCGGCAAGACCATCGTGCTCGTCACCCATTCCATCGACGAGGCCATCCATCTCTCCCGCCATGTCCATGTGCTGGGCATCAAGCCGGGGCGTATCACCGAAAGCCTCGACATTGGACTGCCCTATCCGCGTGATCTCTCGGTGACGGAAGATCCGGAATTCGTCAGGCTGGTGGTTCAATTGCGCACCATGCTGCGCGCCAGCCATCAACCGGGAGGCGCGTCATGAGCGATCAATCCGTGACCAATCTTTCCGAATCGCGTTTTGCCTCCAGCTGGAGCGCGGCGACGGGCAGCTGGCTGCCGGCGGTCATCCTGCTGCTCGCGACGATTGCGGTGTGGGAAATCGTTGTGCGGGTCTTCGCCATTTCGGCTTTCATCATTCCCGCTCCATCCGAGATTGCAAAGTCGCTGGCCGCGAACTGGGCGACGCTGATGCAGGCGACATTGGTGACGGCGGGAGAAATCCTGTTCGGCTTCCTCGTCTCCGTCGTGGTCGGCATAGCTATCGCGCTGGTCATCGTGCGCTTCGACTGGCTGGGGAGGGCGCTCTATCCGCTGGTGGTGCTGTTCCAGAACGTGCCCAAGGTGGCACTGGCGCCGATCTTCATCCTCTGGTTCGGCTATGGGCTCGCGCCCAAGATCGGCCTGATCCTGGTGATTGCCTTCTTCCCGGTGACGCTGTCGATGCTGGCTGGCATGCAGTCGGTCGACCGCTCGCTGCTGTCGCTGATGAATTCGGTCGGCGCCAGCCAGACGCAGATTCTGTTCAGAATCCGCGTTCCGCATTCGCTACCGAACCTGATGGCCGGAACCAAGATCGCCGCCACGCTCAGCGTCATCGGCGCCATCGTCGGCGAATTCGCCGGTGCTTCGGACGGGTTGGGCTACGTCATCCAGTTCGCCTCGACCCAGCTCGATACCGCGCTGGTCTTCGCGGCCCTGCTGCTCGTCTCGGTGCTGGGCATCGCCTTCTACTACGCAGCCGAAATTCTCGAACGCATCGTGGTGCCGTGGGCACCGAAATTCAGCCACGCCTAGGCCCCTAGGACAGCCAACTTCAGGAAGGATCGAACAATGCTGAGACGCTCACTCATCAAGGCAGCCGCGCTTGCGGCCTGTGTCGGGACACTCGGCTTCTCCAGCGCGGCGTTTGCGGCCGACAAGGTCAACGTCCAGCTCGACTGGGTGGTGCGCGGCAACCACGCGATGTTCTTCGTCGGCAAGGAAAAGGGCTTCTTCGCCAAGAACGACATCGACGTCGCCGAGATCCGCAAGGGCTCGGGCTCGCCGGACGCCATGCGTCTGGTCGGCAACGAGAACGCCGATTTCGGTTTCGGCGATCTTCCGACGCTCGCCGTCGCCCGCTCGCAGAGTGTTCCCGTCGTGGCGCTGGCCGCCGTCAACCAGCATTCGCCACTGGCAATCATCTCTCTGGCCAAGACGGTGAAGCTTGGCTCGCCGGCAGATCTCAAGGGGCTCACCATCGGCATTCATCCGGCGGGCTCGACCTACATCTTCTTCAAGGGTTTCCTGGCGGCCAACGGCCTGACGGAAAAGGACATGACGCTGAACAGCGTCTCGCCGCCCTATGAAAGCTACCTGCTGCTCGGCCGCGTGCAGACCGTGGTCGGCTATGTCGACGCCGAGGTTCCCGAACTGGAGGCCAAGGCCGGCGGTCCGGGCTCGCTCAGCATCATGATGGGCGCGGATCACGGCTGGAAGGCTTACGGCTCCGGCCTGTTCACCTCGGAGAAGATGATCAAGGACAAGCCCGAGGTCGTCGCGCGCTTCGTCAAGGCCTATCGCGAAGCCTTCGACTATGTCGTGGCCCATCCGGAAGAGGCCGCCGAAATCACTGCCAAGGCGGCTCCAGGCTATGCCGACAAGAAGGATGTGCTTTTGGCGCAGATCAACGCCGACATCGCCTCGACCTTCACCAGCGACGACACCAAGGAACATGGCCTCGGCTGGATGACCAAGACGCAGTGGGAGGAAACGCTGAAGACGCTCACCGATCAGGGCGTGCTGAAAGCGGCCCTGCGGGCGGACGACGTGTTCACCGACAAGTTCCTGGCGAAGGAGTAGGACGCGCCATGCCGCTGGCCGACGGATCGATGGGCGCCTACCGGCACGCCAGCCTGTCCTGCTCGTCATCGCAGGACACGGTGCGCGCGCCCTTGGCCGCGTCGGCCCGCTCGAGCGTGATCTGCGACCGGGTGGCATATGCACGGCCCGAGAAGCCGCACCACAGCCGTTCGATCGGCAGGTTCTCGCGCTTGTCGTTGAGGATGGTGAAGGTGCCCGTCTTGGGATCGAACCAGAGTTCGAGGCGGGCGCTCTTGCCCGGCTCGACCGTCGCGACGCCGGCTGAATACCAGTGCGCGAAATCGGCGTTGCAGGAAACGCCTTCCTTGCCCGCATTCGAGATCGTCAGCGGCACCATGTCGAGGCCGTCGGTGCCGGTGCGGACGATGACATGGTGCAACTCGACCGCGTTGGCGAAGGACGTCAGCGCCAACGTAACGGGGAGGACATAACGGATCTTCACTTTGCCTGATCTCCAAGGGGTAATTTTCTCAGGCAGTCTATCTCGCTTCCGCGCAATAACAACAAGAATATTGATGTGTAAATCAAACGAAGAGGGTAACATGCTAAAGATTCTTAAAAGCAGCGTAAGTGCATTTATATTGAGCAGTGTTCTTCTTGGCAGCGCGCTTGCTGGAGAAGTCAAGTCTATCGCCATCCTGACGCCGGAAGAAGGCACGGATTACGGCTGGAACCAGCAGGGCATCGACGCCGCCAAGGCTGCCGGCAAGGCCGCCGGCGTCGAAGTGGTCGTGGCCCAGGGCCTCGGCTATGGCGACGTCCGTCCGACCTTGCGCGAGCTCGCCTCCGACGGCGCCAGCCTGCTCATCGCCCACGCCAGCGGCTACAACACCTCGGCGCCTGAAATCGCCAAGGAACTGAAGGTTCCGGTGGCGATCGTGGACACGCCGAACGGCCTGGAGAAGGGCCTCGTCGCCGACTACACGCTGAGCGGCCATCAGGGCGCCTATCTCGCCGGCCGTCTCGCCGCCAAGATGTCGCGCTCGAAGTCGGTCGGCATCGTCGTCTCCGGCGAGCCTCCGTCGTGGAACTCGCAGTCGGCGGCGTTCGCGCAGGGCGTCAAGGCGGAGAATCCGGACGTCAAGATCACCTACGCGGTGATCGGACCGGCCGCCTATAGCGACGCGGCCGGCGGCAAGCGCGTCACCGAAAGCGTGATCGCATCCGGCGCCGACATCATCTTCGGCCAGGGCAACGGCTCCAGCTTCGGCATGCTGCAGGCGGTGGAAACGACCAAGGCAACGGATGGCGGCAAGGTCTATTTCATCGACGTCATCGGCGACAAGTCGCCGATCGACAAGGGCTTCCTGTTGTCGTCGGTGGTGTGGAACATCGAGCCGGTCTACGCGGCGATGATCGCCGACATCAAGGCCGATACGTTCGGCACCAAGCACTACGCGATCGGTCTCAAGGACGATTCCGTGAAGCTCCTGAAGACGGCCGCGATCCCGGACAAGGTCTGGTCCGAAATCCAGGCGGTGCGCGAGGACGTCATTTCCGGCAAGATCAAGGTCGATCCGGTTTATGACGCCGCCGCGGTCAGGGCGCTGATGACGAGCGTCGCGCAGTAAGGCGACCAACAGTCTGCTCCGGAGGGGTGATCGGTTCGCCCCTCCGGATATCTCCTGTTTTTCAGTGCTGGGCTTTCATGAGCAGTCAATCTTCATCGTCCGTCGAGAAGCGCGACATCGTCGCGCTCGAAGGCGTGACCAAACGTTTTCCGGGCATCGTCGCCAACGACAGCATCAACCTGTCGATCCGCCCCGGCGAGGTGCATGTGCTGCTCGGCGAGAACGGCGCCGGAAAGTCGACCCTGATCGGCATGCTGTCGGGCCTTCAGCAGCCGGACGAGGGACGGATACTGGTCGACGGCAGGCCGACGCCGATCACATCGCCGCGCCATGCGCTGGCGCTCGGCATCGGCACGGTGTTCCAGCACATGATGCTGGTGCCGACGCTGACCGTGGCGGAGAACCTGCTGCTCGGCGGTTCCTGGTGGCAACGCCCCAGGACCGAGGAACTCGAGGCGAGGGTGGCCGAGATCACAAGCAGCCTCGGCATCACCGTGAAGCTGCATGCCAAGGTGTCGGAGCTTTCGCTCGGCGAACAGCAGCAGGTCGAGATCGTGCGCGCCATGGTGCGCAACAGCCGGCTGCTGATCCTCGACGAATCCACGTCCATGCTGACGCCGAAGGGCATCGAGGAACTTGGCGCGCTGATGCGCCGGCTCGTCGAGAAGGGGCTGGCTATCGTCTTCATCACTCACAAACTCAAGGAAGCGGCGGCCTTCGGCGACCGGATCTCGGTGCTGAAGCTCGGCCGCAAGGTGGGCGAAATCCCGCCGGAGCGTTTTCGCGCGCTCGGCGAACAGGAAATCATCTCCGAAATCGTCGAACTGATGTTCGGCAAGCAGAAGGACGATCCCGAGGCTGCCGAACGCCCCATCCGCACGGTCCAAGCGCAAGCCGCGCCGCTGCTGCAGGTCGCCGACCTCGCGGTCGCCGCGACCGACAACGCGCCGGGGCTGTCGTCGATCTCCTTCGATATCCGCCCGGGCGAGATACTGGGCATCGCCGGCATCGACGGCAACGGCCAGAAACAGCTGGCGGAGGCGCTTGCCGGTCAACGCACGGCGACCAGTGGATCGGTGCGGCTCGAAGGCGCGCCCATCGAGGGTTTGAGCGTCGGCGAACGCCGCCAGCGCGGACTGCGCTACCTGACCGACGACCGGCTCGGCGAGGGCACGGTCGGAACCTTCCCGGTCTCCATCAACTTCTTCCTCAAGCAGGTCGGCGCGGCACCCTTCTGGCGCGGCGGCGTCGAGCAGCGCGCCGAGATCGATCGGCGCGCGGCCGAACTGGTTCGCGAATACGATGTGCGCACGCCGAGCCTGAAGACGCCGGTCGCACGGCTCTCTGGCGGCAACATCCAGAAGGTGCTCCTGGCGCGCGAATTGGCCGAAGGGGCCAAGGTGGTGATCTTCAACAAGCCGACCTACGGGCTCGACCTCGCCAACACGCTGGCCTCGCGCCAGCGCATCCGCGACACGGCGGCGCGCGGACTGGCCGTGCTGCTGATCTCCACAGACCTCGAGGAACTGCTCAGCATGTGCGACCGCATCGCCGTCATCGCCAATGGCGCGCTGGTCGGCACCGTCGCCAATGCCGACGACGCCCGCACCAAGGTCGGCCGCCTGATGATCGGACTTGCCGCATGAGCATCGACACCGCACCCAGCGCAAGCGCCACCGCACTCGATGCCACGAGCGGCGCCGCCACCCGCCGCGACATATTGCACCGGCTGCTGATGACGATCGGGCCGATCCTTGCCGCGCTCGTCATTGCCGGCTGCATCCTGCTTGCCGTCGGCGTCGATCCGCTCGCCTATTACGGCTATGTGCTGGAGAAGGGGCTGTTCTCGCCGCTCGGTATCCAGCAGACGCTGACGCGCATGGCGCCGCTCTTGTTTCTCGCCGCCGGCCTGATCGTGGCCTTCCGCGCCGGCATGTGGAATCTGGGCGGCGACGGCCAGTTCCTGCTCGGCGCGGTCACCGCCGCAGCCAGCGCTCCTGTCTTCGTCGAGATCATGCCCGCCTGGCTGGCCCTGATCTGTTCGTTCCTGATCGCCATGGTGGTGGCCATGGTCTGGTCGCTGGTGCCGGCGCTGCTGCGCGCCTATCAGGGTGTCAACGAGATCATCACCACTCTGATGATGACGTTCCTCGGCACGTCCTTCGCCAATGTGCTGGTCAAGCTGGCGTTCCGCGACCCCAGCACAACCGTGCCGCAGACCCGCACGCTACCCGTTGAAGACAGGCTGCCACGGCTCTTCGACACGACCATCACCAGCGGCCTCGTGCTCGGCCTCGCCACGATCATCATCGTGCATCTGGTGATGACGCGCACGGCATTCGGACTGAAATTGCGGATCGTCGGCGCCAATCCGCGCGCGGCGGTTCATGCGGGTCTCGGCGTGCCCGGCCTGACCATCGCCGTCTTTGCCATCTCGGCGGGCCTCGCGGGTCTTGCGGGCGCGGTCGACATCATTGGCGTGCAGGGCAATGTCCGCGCCGACTGGAACCCGGCCTACGGGCTGGCGGTCATCCCCGCGGTGTTCCTGGCGCGCATGAACGGCTTTGCCGCCATCGGCTTCGTCTTCCTGCTCTCGGTGCTGTCGATCGGCGGCGAAAGTGCTGCCCGGCGGCTTGGCGTGCCCAATCACTTCACGCTGGTGCTGGTCTCGATCGTGCTGATCGTGCTCGCTCTCGCCGAATATGTCGATCACCGCTTCAACCAGTCGAGAAAGGCTTAGGGCATGACCGGGCTCTTCAGCGAAGTCTTTCTCAGCGCGCTTCTGTTCGGTGCTGTCACAGCCGCCATTCCGCTTTTGCTTGCTGGGCTTGGCGAGCAGATGTCGGAGAAGGCCGGCGTGCTCAACATCGGCATCGAGGGCATGATGCTGGCCGGCGCCTATCTCGGCTTCGTCGGCGCCTTCTATTCGGGGTCGCTGTGGCTGGGATTCCTCACCGGCGCCGCCGGCGGCGTCGCCGTGGCGCTGATCATGGCGCTGCTTTGCGTGCGCATCGGCCTGAACCAGATCGTCATCGGCATCGCGCTGACGCTCGGCCTCGAAGGGCTGACGGCGCTGCTGCATCACTTCCAGTTTTCGCGCAGCTATCCCCGCCTGCCGGCGGCGGACGCGACCGTCATTCCGCTGCTGTCGGACATCCCCGTCATCGGCCCCGCCTTCTTCAAGCATCACCTGATCGTCTATCTCGCGGTCGCCCTGGTGTTCGGCATGAGCTATCTCTACCGGCGCACGCAGCTCGGCCTCAATCTCCAGGCCGCCGGCGACAAGCCGGCAGCGCTCGATGTCGCCGGTATAGACGTGGTCAGGACCCGCACCATCGCCGTACTGTCGACCGGCGCGCTGGCCGGGCTGGGCGGCGCCTATCTCGCCAATGTCGGCGCGGGGCTGTTCATTCCCTTCATCACCAACGGCGCCGGTTTCCTCGGCATCGTGCTCGCCATGCTGGCGCGCGGCCGTCCGGTCTGGGTGCTGTTCGGCGCGCTGCTGTTCGGCGTCTGCCTGTCGCTGACGACGGCCATGCAGGTAGCGGGCATCAATATCCCGACCGACGTCATCCAGATGCTGCCGTTCCTGGCGGTGATGATCATGCTTGTGCTGTTCGGCAGGCGCGCCAGTCTGCCCGCGGCACTCGGCATTCCATACGAGCGCGGCGCGCGCTGACGACAACGAACGCGCGGATGGGACCCGCGCCAAAACAGGAGGCAACAATGACGGATACCAAGGTCTATCTGCTCGACGGCGGCTCGCTCGTCCTCGACGGCTATCACGTGTTCTGGAATCGCGGGCCCGGCGGCGAAGTGCGCTTTCCGGTCTATTCGATCCTGATCGAACATGCCGAGGGCCGGTTCCTCATCGACACCGGCTACGACTATGACCACGTGATGAAGGTGCTGCCCTTCGAGAAGCCCATCCAGGAAAAGCACCAGACCATCCCCGGCGCGCTCGGCCTGCTCGGACTGGAGCCGAGGGACATCGACGTCGTCGTCAACTCGCACTTCCATTTCGACCATTGCGGCGGCAACAAATACTTCCCGCATGCCAAGAAGATCTGCCATCGTTCCGAAGTGCCGCAGGCCTGCAATCCGGAGCCCTTCGAGCATCTCGGCTACTCCGACCTCAGCTTCTCGGCCGAGGCCGCGGAAGCGCGCGGCGCCACGGCCCAGCTTCTGGAGGGAACGACCCGCGCCAACTCGACCTTCGAAGGCATCGAGGGCGACGTCGATCTCGCCAAGGGGGTCAAGCTGATCTCGACGCCCGGGCACTCGATCGGTCATTACAGCCTGCTGGTCGAGTTTCCGAAGCGCAAGCCGATCATGTTCACCATCGACGCAGCTTACACGCAGAAAAGCCTGGAAACGCTGTGCCAGGCGGCCTTCCATATCGACCCGGTCGCGGGCGTCAATTCGATGCGCAAGGTGAAGAAGCTGGCCGAGGATCATGGCGCCGAGCTGATGTACTCGCACGACATGGACAACTTCAAAACCTACAAGACCGGCACCCAGTTCTACGGCTGAGCCTTTAATCCGGAGACCAAGACCATGCGCTATTCCGATCATGCCGATCCGGTGCTCACGCTGACGGCGGGCCCGGTAAACGCCTATGCCGAGGTGCTGCGGGGCCTCAGCCGTACCGTGCTCTACGACTACGATCCGGCCTTCCAGCTGTTCTACGAGAAGGTCGTCGACAAGGCGCAGAAGGCGATGCGGCTCTCCAACAAGCCGCTCATCCTGCACGGCGAACCCGTGCTTGGCCTGGAGGCGGCGGCGGCATCGCTGATCACGCCGGACGACGTGGTGCTGAACCTTGCATCTGGCGTCTACGGCAAGGGTTTCGGCTACTGGGCAAAGCGCTATTCACCGCATCTGCTCGAAATCGAAGTGCCCTATAACGAGGCGATCGACCCGCAAGCGGTCGCGGCCATGCTGAAGGCGCATCCCGAGATCACCATCGTCTCGGTCTGCCATCACGACACGCCGTCGGGCACCATCAACCCGATCGATGAAATCGGCGCGCTGGTCTCGGCGCATGGCGGCTATCTGATCGTCGACGCGGTTTCCTCCTTCGGCGGCATGAAGACGCATCCGGAAGACTGCAAGGCCGATATCTACGTGACCGGCCCCGGCAAGTGCCTGGGCGCGCCGCCGGCGCTGACGATCATGGGCGTGAGTGAGCGCGCCTGGGCCAAGATGAAGGCCAACAAGGCGGCGCCGCGCGCCTCGATGCTGAGCATCGTCGACTGGGAGAATGCCTGGTCCCGCGAAAGGCCGTTCCCTTTCACGCCGTCGGTGGCGGAGGTGAACGGCCTCGACGTGGCGCTGGACCTTTATCTCAACGAAGGGCCGGAAGCGGTCTGGGCGCGCCATGCGCTGACGGCCAAGGCCATGCGGACCGGGGTCGTCGCCATGGGCCTGTCGATCTGGGCCGCCAGCGACAAGATCGCCTCGCCGAGCACGACGGCGGTTCGTACGCCCGACGGCGTCGACGAGAAGGCGCTTCGGGCCGCTGCCCGCGCCCGCTACGGGGTGGTGTTCTCTTCCGGCCGTGGCGAGACCTTGGGCAAGCTGACGCGAATCGGCCACATGGGGCCGACCGCGCAGCCGATCTACGCGATCGCGGCGCTGACGGCGCTTGGCGGCGCCATGAACGCGGCCGGCCAGAAACTCGCGGTCGGCAAGGGCATCGACGCGGCGCTGGCCGTCATCGACGCCGACGCATGAACAGACATCATCGGATCACATATTGAGGGAGATATTTCATGACTGAACGGCTTGCGGGAAAGGCGGCGCTGGTGACCGGCGCGGCACAAGGCATCGGCAAGGCGATCGCGGCACGGCTGGCGGCCGACGGCGCGACCGTCATCGTCAGCGACATCAACGCCGAGGGCGCCAAGGCGGCCGCGGCCTCGATCGGCGGCAAGGCGAAGGCCATCGCGGCCGATATTTCCGATCCGGCATCGGTCAAGGCGCTGTTCGGCGAGATCCAGAAGCTGACCGGCGGCGTCGACATCCTCGTCAACAACGCCAGCATCGTGCCTTTCGTCGCCTGGGACGAGGTCGACCTCGACCATTGGCGCAAGATCATCGACGTCAACCTCACCGGCACCTTCATCGTCACCCGCGCGGCGACCGACCAGATGCGGGCCGCCGGGAAGGCCGGGCGCGTCGTCAGCATCGCCTCGAACACTTTCTTCGCTGGCACGCCGAACATGGCGGCCTATGTCGCGGCGAAGGGCGGCGTCATCGGCTTCACCCGCGCGCTCGCCACGGAACTCGGCAAGTACAACATCACCGCCAATGCGGTGACGCCGGGCCTGATCGAGAGCGACGGCGTCAAGGCAAGCCCGCACAACGAGGCGTTCGGCTTTGTCGAGATGCTGCAGGCCATGAAGGGCAAGGGGCAGCCCGAGCATATCGCCGACGTCGTGGCGTTCCTTGCTTCCGACGACGCGCGCTGGATAACGGGCCAGACGCTCAACGTCGACGCGGGCATGGTCCGGCATTAGCATTTCACCGTTTCACGGAAACGGTGAAATGCACTGGCGCCGCGACAAGGTCTTTGTCGCGGTGGCGTGAGGCTGACGCTCGCTCGCGCCCGCACGGCCGACGGCGGCGAACCGGTGCGGGCGCACCCGATGGATGGTGTGGCGAAGCCGGTCAGGGAGGCGTCAGACGGCCCATTGGCCACGCAATGCATCGGCATCCGCTACAGCAAGGCCGCAGGCTTCAAAGGCCTGTCTTGCGGCGGCGACCAAATCCTGGTTGCCAGAAGCCTGCGTTCCGTCCGGCAGGAAAAGATTGTTCTCGAATCCGACGCGGGCGTGCCCGCCGAGCAAGGCGGCGGTGGCAACACAGGCCGTTTCCTGGCCGCCGAAGGCGCAAACCATCCAATGGCCGAATGATGGACGGCCAGGCGCCAGGAACGGCAGCAGGTCGGCTGGAGCGGACTTCTGCCCGACCGTATAGCGGCCGAGCACATAGAGAACCGCCGGATTGTCGAAAGGGATCAGGCCGCGGCCCGCGAGCGCCGCCAGATAGGTCGCTTCCTCGGGCGTATAGAGGATGATCTGCGGCGTGATCTTTTCCCTGCGCAATGTTTCGAGGAAGGAGGCGAAGCCCGCTTCATGGGTCTGGTCGGGCAAGAGCTCGCGCAAGGCTAGCGAAACCGCTTCGGGCCGCGCTTCCAGCACCACCTGCATCTGCTGTTCCGGCCGGTAGATGCCCAGCGCCTCGCTGGTGATCTGGAGGACGAGCCTGTCACCGACGCTTGTCCTGATCGCCGCGGTCGCGGCTTGGTAGGCTTCGGCGTCGAGAAGGTGGCGCCCGTCGTCGTCGCGGACATGGACATGGATCATGGCGGCGCCGGCCTCGAGCGAGGCGGCCGCCACCAGCGCCAACTCGTCCGGAGTGGTCGGCAAGGCTGGATGATCGGCTTTCATGCGCCGGCCGCCGTTTGGTGCCACGGCGATCGCAACGCGATTCTGGTCCGGCATCGGTTGCTCCAATTGTTGCAAAATTAGGAAGTATTGCAACATATATTGCATAGTCATGCATTCGCGTCTATCGTTGTCGGCATGATCCGCGCACCGCTCACCGATGCCATCGTCGAGGTTTTCGACAGTTTGCCTTCGCAGTTGCAGGACGCCGCCCGCTATCTCATCGACAATCCAGAGGACGTCGCATTGCTGTCCATGCGCGAGCAGGCGCGCCGCGCCGGCCTGCAGCCCTGGACGATGGTGCGGCTGGCCAAGCGGCTGGGTTTCGACGGCTACGAGCCGCTTCGCTCGCTCTATGCGAATGCCATGCGGCAGGGCGAGCTCGGCTTTGCCGGCAAGGCGGGCGCGCAGCTCGCGCGGCAAAGCGAGGTCGGCGACCGCGCCCTGGCGGGCGAGATGGTGAGGTCGCTGGCCGAGCAGGTCGCCCGGCTGGGCGAACCCGAACGGCTCGACACGCTTGTCGCGGCGGCCGAGCGGCTCTATGCCGCGCGCCGGATATTCTGCCTCGGACTGCGCTCCAGCCACCCAGTCGTCGCGCATTTCGGCTACGTCCTGTCCTTCCTCGGCGAGAAGACGGTCATGCTGGATGGAGCGTCCGGGGCGGGCACGGACGCGATCCGGCTCGCGACGTCGCAAGACATGCTGTTCGTGGCCAGCGTCGCTCCCTACACCAGGCTTACCGTCGAGCTGGCCCGGCGTGCCGCGAGTGGTGGCGTGCCGGTGATCGCGCTTACCGACAGCGCGGTCTCGCCGCTCGCTGGCCTTGCAGCTCTGTCGGTGCTGGTTGCGACGGACAGCCCATCCTTCTTCCACACCATGACGCCGGCCTTCGTGGTCGGCGAAATCCTCGCGGCGCTGATCGCCGGCAAGGGTGGAGACAAGGCGCTGGCCGCCATCCGCCGCACCGAGGAGCAACTGTCGCAACTCGACATCCACATCTTGCCGCCGCGCGGCCGGAGAACATCATGACCCATATCCTGCATCGCCAGATCAACACCGCGCTTCCGGTCGCCAGCTGCGGCAAGGGCATCGAGCTCTTCGACAGCGATGGGCGCGCCTATATCGACGCCTCCGGCGGCGCCGCCGTTTCCTGTCTCGGCCACGGCCATCCCGATGTCATCGCCGCCATTCACCGGCAGGCTGACACATTGGCCTATGCCCACACCTCCTTCTTCACCAGCGACGTTGCCGAAGCGTTGGCCGACCGGCTCGTGGCCGACGCGCCGGCCGGCCTCAGCCATGCCTATTTCGTCTCCGGCGGCTCGGAAGCGGTCGAGGCGGCGCTGAAGATGGCGCGGCAGTATTTCGTCGAGATCGGTCAGCCGCAGCGCCGCAACATCATCGCACGCCGGCAGAGCTATCATGGCAATACGCTCGGCGCCCTTGCGACCGGCGGCAATGAATGGCGCCGCGCGCAGTTCCGGCCGCTGCTCATCGAGACGCACCACATCGATCCCTGCTTCGCCTATCGCTTCCAGGAAGCCGGCGAGACGGACGAGGCCTATGCCACCCGGGCGGCGCAAGCGCTCGAGGACAAGATCCTCGAACTCGGGCCGCAGACGGTGATGGCCTTCGTTGCCGAGACGGTCGTCGGCGCGACGGCCGGCGCGGTGCCGCCGGTAGCGGACTATTTGCGCCGCATCCGCGATATCTGCGACCGCCATGGCGTGCTCCTGATCCTCGACGAGGTGATGTGCGGCATGGGCCGCACCGGAACGTTGCATGCCTGCGAGCAGGACGGCGTCGCTCCCGACCTGATGACGATCGCCAAGGGGCTGGGCGGTGGCTATCAGCCGATCGGAGCGGTCTTGCTTAGCCGAAAGATATTCGACGCCTTCGCCAAAGGCTCGGGCCTCTTCCAGCACGGCCATACCTATATCTGCCATCCCATGGCTTGTGCCGCGGCGCTCGCCGTCCAGGAAGTCATCGCTCGCGACAGGCTCATGGACAATGTGAAAGCCATGGGCGCGCATCTGGCGCGCCGGCTTGGCGAGCGTTTCGGCAACCATCCCAACATCGGCGATATCAGAGGGCGCGGCCTGTTCATGGGCGTCGAGCTGGTGGAGGACCGTTCGACGAAGCAGCCTTTCGATCCGAAGCGGAAGCTGCACGCGCGCATCAAGAAGGCCGCGATGGCCAACGGGCTTCTCGTCTATCCCATGGGGGGCACGGTCGACGGCGCCAATGGCGACCACGTACTGCTGGCGCCGCCCTTCATCTGCGACGTCGCGGCCGTCGACGCTATTGTCGAGCGGCTGGGTGAAGCCATCGATCAGGCTTTGCGCGGGTAGTGGGCTAACGGCTGAAATCATTGAAGATTTCGGGGACAAGACGCTGCCATGGGGTCGCGTCTTCGGTATGATTTCAACAGTCTGGGTGGATTTTCGTAGCGGGCCGCCGCTACATCGTAGCCCTTTCTCCAGTTCGTGTTGCCGGATCTTGCGGCGCCTGCCGCGCTCGTAGGCCTGCACGAAATTTCATGTACTGATTTTTCTACCAAAAGCCTTGACGGGCACTCTCAAGCCGCCTATGCAGGATCGCGAGGGATTTCATGTAGTGAAATTTCTTGCACCATGCAGGTGATGGGCTCCATCACCTTGGGCTTCAAGCGGAGGAAAACATGAAAAGGGTAAAACTGGCCGGCGCGCTGAGCGCGGCCACGATGGCTGTTGCGCTCATGTCCACGGGCATCGCATCGGCCCAGAGCAAATTCCAGTGCAAGGAAGGCGAGACCTACGTCATGAACGTCATGGTTTCGGCGCATCCTTATTGGGTTCCGGTCTACCAGGGCTTCAAGCAGGCCGCCCAGGCCATGGGCTGCAAGACGGTTTTTTCCGGAACCCCGGACTATGACATCACCAAGCAGATCGCATCGTTCGAACAGGATCTGATCAAGAAGCCGGCCGGCGTGCTGCTGCATCCGATGCAGGCCGACCCCTTCATCGAGCCCATCAACGCGGCGATCGCCAACGGCACCACCGTCGTGACCTTCGCCGCCGACTCGCCGAAGTCGAAGCGCGTCTCCTACATCACCTCCGACAATCTGGCGGAAGCCAAGTTCGCCGCCGAGGAGATCGTCAAGCAGGTCGGCGACAGCGCCGAATACGCGGTTCTCGAGAACCCCGGCCAGAGCAACCACGATCTTCGCGTCACCGCGTTGATCGACTATCTCGCCAAGAACTACCCGAAGATGAAACTGGTCGGCCGTCAGGCCTCGAACCAGGATGCCACGGTCGCCAACAAGGCGGTCGCCTCGATGCTGCAGGCAAATCCCAACCTCAAGGCGCTGTGGATTCCGGAAGCCGGCTCGGCTGAAGGCGCGGTGGCCGCGGTTCTGGAAGCCAAGGCCAAGGTGCTGATCATGCATGCCGACATCACGCCAGCGACGCTCGAGCAGATCAAGGCCGGCAACATCCACATGGCGCTCAGCCCGAACCAGGGCATGCAGGGCTATCTCGGCTTCGTCGCAACCTTCATGGCGGCGCATCCGGACCTGATCGATCCGTTCAACGACTACAAGACCTCGGGGTACAATCCGATGGCGATCCCCTTTGCCGACAACGGCTTTGCGGTCATCACCAAGGAGAACGCCGACTCGTTCGACCTGAACAAGTACATGGAAGGTCGCGACCCGAGCTAAGACCGCAACCTCTCTGGCCCGCGCCTCCTCATGGCGTGGGCCTTTCCTTCCAACGCTGTCGTGAATGCAATGGATCACCCTGTCATCCTCAAGATATCGAACCTCAGCAAGTCGTTCGGACCGGTCCAGGCGCTGCAGGGTGTCGATCTGGAACTGCGCCGGGGCGAAATCCACGCGATCGCCGGCGAGAACGGCGCCGGCAAATCGACCCTGATGAAGGTCATTGACGGCATCCTGCGTCCCGACAGCGGCGACATCGTCATCGACGGGAAAGCGGTCACCATCGCGTCGCCGACCGAGGCGCAAAAGCTCGGCATCGGCTTCGTGCATCAGGAGATCGCGCTCTGCCCTGATGTCTCGGTCGCCGAGAACATCTTCATGGGCGTGACCAACACCAGCAAAGCCCTGCTGATGAATTACGCGGACCTGAGGAAACGCGCCTCGGCCATCCTTCGGCAACTCGGCGACATCGATGCTTCCGCCCTGGTGCGCACGCTTTCCATTTCCCAGCAGCAGCTGGTCGAGATCGCCAAGGCGCTGACGCTCGATTGCCGCATCCTGATCTTCGACGAACCAACCGCCGCGCTGACCGAGCGCGAAGCCAAGATCCTGTTCGAGATCATCCACCGGCTGGCGGGCCAGGGCATCGCCATCATCTACATCTCGCATCGCATGGCCGAGATCTTCGACAATTGCGACCGCGTCACGGTCTTGCGCGACGGCCGCTACATCACCACGCACGACATCAGCGATACGACGCCCGAACAGGTGGTCGCGGCGATGGTCGGGCGCGTCATCGACAAGCTCTATCCGGAAAAGCAGCGCGCGGACGAGAAGTCGGATGAGATCATCCTCGACGTTTCCAACCTCTGCGAAGCCGCGCGCTTCCGCGACGTCTCCTTTAAATTGAAGAAGGGCGAGATCCTCGGCCTCGGAGGATTGATCGGCGCGGGGCGCAGTGAAATCGTCAAGGGCATCTGCCGTCTCGAAGGCGACGTGACCGGCACGGTCGCCTTGCACGGCAAGCCGCTTTCGCTGGCGCATTATGGCGACAGCATCGACGCCGGCCTGGTCTATCTCTCCGAGGACCGCAAGGGCGAGGGCCTGTTCCTCGACATGTCGATCGCCTCGAACATTTCAGCGCTCGCGGTCGAACGGGTCGCTTCTCGCGCGGGGCTGATCAACGCTGGCCGCGAAACAAGGCAGGCACAGGAACTGGGCCGCCGCCTGGCGCTCAAGTGCGGCCATGTCAACGATGCGGTCTCCACGCTCTCGGGCGGCAATCAGCAGAAAGTGGCGATCGCCAAGATGCTGTCGGTGGCGCCGAAAGTGATCTTTCTGGATGAGCCGACCCGAGGCGTCGATGTGGGCGCGAAGGCCGAGATTCACCGGATCGTCCGCGATCTCGCCCGCAGCGGCGTCGGCGTGGTTATCATCTCATCGGAACTGCCTGAACTGATCGGCGTGTGCGACCGCGTGCTGGTTGTGCGCGAGGGGCGGATAACAGGCGAGGTCGCCGGCGACGACATGACGGAGGAGAACATCATGTACCTGGCATCGATCGCGGACGAACGGCCGCGCGCGGCATGAGTGTCGAGGGAACCATGGCAACGACAACCAACTCCGTGGATGGTGAGGCGGGCTCAGCCGGCAACGCGCTTGGCCGTCTGTTCAGGATGCGCGAGACCGGCCTTATCCTGATCATCGCGGTGCTGTTCATCGTGATGTCCTTCGCGTCGCCCTACTTCCTCACCTGGGACAACATGCGGGCGATGGCGATGGCCTTCGCGGTCGAAGGCATTGTCGTCGTCGGCATGACAATCCTGCTGATCTCGGGCGGCATAGACCTTTCGGTCGGCTCGGTCACCGCGCTGGCGATGGTGATCGCCGGCTGGCTCTTCCTCAACGGGCTGGACCCCTGGACGGCGTCGCTGATCGCCATCGCGGCGTGTACGGCGATCGGTGCGATCATGGGTTTTTTCGTCACCCGGGTCGGCCTGCATCATTTCATCGTGTCGCTGGCGGTGATGGTCATCGCGCGCGGACTTTGCCTGCTGGGCACTGGCGGGCGTCCGCTCGGCCTCTACACGTTGCCGCTGGAGTTCAAGTTCATCGGACAGGGTTCGATCGGACCGATCCCGGTGGTGATCGTCATTTTCGTCCTGTTCGTCGTGGTCTTCGACTTCATGCTTCGGCGCACGACGATCTTTCGCAAGGTGTTCTACACCGGCAGCAACGAAAAGGCGGCGGCCTATTCCGGCATCCGCACGAGCAAGGTGATCTTCCTCACCACCACGCTCTGCGCTGCGCTGAGCGGGGTCGCGGGCATCATCTACATGGCGCGGTTCGGCTCGGCGCAGCCGACCTTCGGCGTCGGCATGGAACTGAACGTGATTGCCGCCGCGGTCATCGGCGGCGCAAGCCTCAAGGGCGGTTCGGGCACAATTCTGGGGGCGATCCTGGGGACAATCCTGCTTTCCGTGGTGTCCAGTTCGCTCGCCCTGCTGGACGTTTCCATCTACTGGCAGGACATTATCCGCGGCTCGATCCTGCTGACCGCGGTGACGATCGACCACTATCTGAACAAGCGTCGCGGCTGACGGGGGATCGGACAAAACCATGGCTGACGGCAAAGAAGAGTTCTCGACCATCCGGCAGATCCACACCGTGCTGGTGCTGCATTTCATAGACGGCATGAAGCAGAACGACATCGCCGCCGCGCTCAACCTGTCGCCGTCCAAGGTGAACCGGTTGATCGCGCAGGGGCGCAAGCTCGGCATGCTGAAGATCGCCATCGAAAGCCCGTTCCAGTTGCTGGTGGAGATCGAGCAGAAGCTCGTCGCGTTCTCAGGGCTGCAGAGCGCGCTGGTGACGCCGACGGTGATCGGCAGTCCCGACAGCACGCTGCAGCAGGTCGGCCGCGCCGCGGCGAACCAGCTGCTCGAAACTCTGCGCGACGGCGACGTCATTGCCATTACCGGAGGCAAGGCGGTCAGCGCCGTCGTCGAGAACATCGAAGCCGAGCGTGCGTTCGACGTGACGGTGGTTCCGCTGACCGGCGGGGTTCAGGGCAAGTTCTACACCGATGTCAATCATCTCGCGACGCGGCTGGCCGAGCGGCTCGGCGGCTCGACGCTGCTTCTGCACGCGCCGCTCTTTGCCGAAAGCTCCACGCAGCGCGACCTCTTGATGGACATGGCGTCGGTGCGTGAGGTTTTCGACCTTGCCCGCAAGGCTGCCATCGCGCTGGTCGGCATCGGCTCGATCCAGACGCCGGGGTCGAGCTACTTCGACCTGCTGCCAACCTCGGGTCCGGACCGTGAAATCCTGGCCAGGAGCGGCGCTGTCGGCGAGTTCCTGGCCCACCTTATCCGGGAAGACGGGACGATCGCCGACTATCCGCCGAATTCGCGTCTGGTTGCCCTGGACCCAGCTGACCTCTCGCGTTGCCGCATGGTCATGGGCGTCGCCTCCGGCGTCGAAAAGGTACAGCCGATCCGCGCCGCGCTGAACGGCGGCTATCTGAAATCACTCGTCGTCGACGAGGACACGGCCCACGCCGTATTGGGCAATACCGGGAGCATTCGAGATGTCGCTTGAAACCTTGACACGGAAGATCGGCCGATCCGGCATCGAAGCGTCCGCGGTCGGACTTGGCACCTGGGCGATCGGCGGGTGGATGTGGGGTGGAACCGACGAGAGCCAGTCGATCGACGCTATCCGCGCTTCCATCGACGAGGGCGTGTCGTTGATCGACACCGCGCCGGCCTATGGCCAGGGCCTGTCGGAAGAGATCGTCGGCAAGGCCATCAAGGGCCGGCGCGACAAGGTGGTTCTCGCGACAAAGCTGGGACTTGTCTGGCACACGATCAGGGGCAACTTCTTTTTCGATTACGATGGCAAGCCGGTGCATCGCTATCTCGGGCGCGACTCCGTCGCCTATGAAGTGGAGCAGAGCCTGAAGCGGCTCGGCACGGACTATATCGACCACTACATCACGCACTGGCAGGATCCGACGACACCTGTCGCCGAAACAATGGAGGCGCTGGAGCGTCTCAAGGCGCAGGGCAAGATCCGGTCGATCGGCGCCAGCAATGTGGTTCCGGCCGACGTCAAGGCCTACCTTGCCGCGGGCCAGCTCGACGCGATCCAGCAGGAATACAGCATGGTGGCGCGCGACATTGAGGCCGAATTGGCGCCCTATTGCATCGACAATGGCGTCTCGATCCTGAGCTATTCGTCGCTGGGGCTAGGACTTCTGTCTGGCAAGGTCGGCCCCGACCGGGTGTTCTCCGGAGACGACCAGCGCAAGGACAATCCGCGCTTCTCCAAATCCAATCGCGAAAAGGTCGCCCGGCTGATGGGAGAGATAGGCCCGATCGCGCATTCGCATGACGCCACCGAGGCCCAGATCGTGATTGCCTGGACGCTGCAGCAACCGGGGATCACCTTCTCGCTGTGCGGCGCGCGCAACCCGCAACAGGCGAAGGAAAACGCCAGGGCCGGGCGTATCCGGCTTTCAGACGAAGAGATCAAACGCATCAGCGAGGCGGCGAAACAGAATCTGACTGATCTCGACGCCTGACACTAAACGCACAATCCGAAGAAAGATCGGCCACGCCTCAGGTGGTCAACGGCGAAGCCATGCCCGAACAAAGAGACGAAAATCTCAGGAAAATCCGCCTCGACGGTGCATTCGACGTCATTGTTCTTGGCGGAGGCATCAACGGCATCGGCGTGTTCCGCGAGCTGGCCCTGCAGGGCCTGCGCGTGCTGCTGGTCGAACGCAACGATTTCTGCTCGGGCTGCAGCGCGGCGCCGTCGCGCATGATCCATGGCGGGTTGCGCTATCTCGAAAACGGCGAGTTCGACCTGGTGCGGGAATCCCTGGCGGAGCGCGACGCCCTGTTGGCCAACGCACCGCATATGGTGAAGCCGTTGCCGACGACGATCCCCATCCGCTCGACATTCTCCGGCCTGCTGAACGGAGCCGCGAATTTCCTGGGATTGTCCGAAACGCCGTCGAACCGCGGAGCCCTTGCGGTAAAGGCCGGTCTTGCCCTCTACGACTGGACCACTCGTCACCGCCGCGTCCTGCCTCGCCATGTGTTTCGCGGCGCGCGGCGGACCTTTGCCCAATGGCCCGGTCTGGATCCGAAGCTGCGCTATTCGGCCACCTATTACGATGCATGGATAAGCCACCCGGAAAGGCTCGGCATCGAGCTGCTCCTCGATACCGCGCGCCTCGCCCCGCAAAGCGTCGCGTTAAACTATGCGCAACTGTCCCGGGAAGGGGCGGGATTGATCGTTACCGATGGCGTCGCCGACATCGAACTGGATGTCACGGCGAAAGTGCTGGTCAATGCCACCGGCGCATGGGTCGATCAATCCCTCGCGCAGCTGGGCATTGGCGCTCCCGCCGATGGCCGCCTTGTCGAAGGCACCAAGGGATCTCACCTGATCCTCGACTGCGAACCGCTCTATCGCGCGCTCAATGGTCACATGATTTTCTACGAGAACCAGGACGGCCGGGTGTGCATCGTCTTCCCGTATCTGGGCAAGGTGCTGGCCGGATCGACCGATATCCGTGTCAGCCAGGTCGACCGCGTTCGCTGCGAACCCGAGGAACTGGACTATATCCTGGGTTCGCTGCGCCTGGTCTTCCCCGAGATCGACGTCAACGCCTCGCAGGTCGTATACAGCTATAGCGGCATCCGGCCCCTGCCGAAGAGCGATCATGCCTTCACCGGGCGCATCTCGCGGGGGCATTTCGTGCACCGGCTCGAAGGCGACGTTCCGCAATTCTGCATGATCGGCGGCAAGTGGACGACCTTCCGCGCTTTCGCCGAGCAGACAGCCGACGCCGTGCTCGGCGAACTCGGCAAGCCACGGCTGACTTCAACCCTGGCGCTGGCAATCGGTGGCGGCGCCGGTTTCATCGGCGACGGGGCGGATACGGTCGAAGCCCTGATCAAGGAGTACGGCATCGACCGATCACGCGCCGATCATCTTATCGCGGCATATGGTGCCAATGCCGTCGCGGTGATGGCATTTTGCCACGGTCGGGCCGACGACGTCAGGCTCGACGAGCGGACCGAAATCACCGGAGCCGAGATCGTCTACCTGATCTCGGGCGAATTCGTTGTCGGCCTGTCGGACCTGCTGCAACGGCGCACGTCGCTGGCGATCAGGGGGCAGCTTTCGAGAGAACTGATCGAGCGGGTCGCCACAATTCTCGGGCACGATCAGCGCTGGAACGCAAATCGCCGGCGCGAGGAAGTGCAGAGGTTTATCGGAGACCTCGAAACCTATCACGGCGTCTCAGGCGAGACGCTCGACCAACGCACACAGGACAGGAGTACCGCATGCGCTTGAGCACCAAGGCCCGCATGAACCGCATGTTCACGAACGGCAAATGCCTGGACGTGGCTCTCGATCACGGCGTCTGCAACGAGCCGAGCTTTCTGGCGGGTCTGGAAAACATGCCTGATGTCGTCGATGCCCTGATCCGCGCCAGGCCGGACGCGATCCAGATGGCCTATGGGCAGGCGGATCTGCTGCAGGCGCGTCCGGAGAAGGACAAGCCGGCGCTTGTCATGCGCATCGACATGGGCAATCCCTACAATTCCCAGCGCCATCGCGTGATGTGGTCCATGCTGCAGAATGCCGACGAACCGATCATCGGCGCGCTCGAAATGGATGCCGCATGCGTGGTGGTCAACCTGTTCATGCTGCCCGATGAGCCCGAGCTTTTCCGCCAATGCGTCGAGAATATCAGCCGCGTGCGCGCTGCCTGCCATCGCTATGGCATGCCGTTGATGATCGAGCCGCTTGTCATGCTGCCCAACGATGTGCGAGGCGGCTATCAGGTCGATGGCGACGCCGAGAAGATCATCACGCTGGTGCGGCTGGCATCGGAGATGGGCGCCGACATCATCAAGGCCGACCCGACGGAGCATGCGGAAGATTTCCACAAGGTCGTCGAGGCGGCCAGGGTGCCGGTGCTGGTTCGCGGCGGCGGCAAGGAGGATCTGAAGGTGGTCCTGAACAAGTCGGCAGCGCTGTTGAAAACCGGCGTCAGGGGGCTGGTCTATGGCCGCAACATCTACCAGCACTCTAACCCGAAGGCGGTGGTTGGCGCCTTGATGGCCCTGATCCACAATGAGGCCAGCGGCGACGAAGCATGGGACATCTACAATCGTGGCTGATCGACAGCGCTATCTGCTCGGCCTCGACGCCGGCAACACAGTCATCAAGGCGGTCCTGTTCGACCTCGCCGGCCGGCAGATCGCCATGCATGCGATCGACGGCCGGTCGCATACGCCGCGGCCCGGTCATGTCGAGCGCGATCTGAACGAGCTGTGGGCCAATGCGCGCGAGGCGATCCGCACCTGCATTTCGACGGCCGGGATTGATGCATCGGCGATCGCGGCCGTCGGATGCGCCGGCCATGGCAACGGCCTCTACCTTGTCGACACGGCCGGCAATCCGCTGCTGGGTATCCAGTCACTCGATACGCGCGCTGCCGAGCTCGCGGCGTCGCTCGACGCCAGGACAGGCGATGCGCTGCACGCGATCTGCCTGCAGAAGCCCTGGCCATCGCAGACGCCAACCCTGCTTGCCTGGGTGAAGGCCGATCAGCCAGGGCTCTATGCCGGCGCGGCCACCGTCATGTTGTGCAAGGACTTCATCACCTTCCGGCTGACCGGAGAGCGGGTGAGCGACATTTCCGATATGTCCGGGGCCGGCTTCGTGCGAATGCCCGAGGCGGCTTACGATGACGAACTTCTGGCGCTCTATGGGCTCGAGGATGCCAGGGCGAAACTGCCGCGCCTGCTCGATCCGGCTGATGTCGCGGGGTTTGTAACGGCCGAAGCCGCGGCGCAGACAGGTCTCGCGGCCGGTACGCCGGTGATCGCCGGCTATTTCGACGTGGTGTCGAGCGCCATGGGCGCCGGTGTTGTCGGGGCAGGCGAGGCGTCCATCATCGCCGGAACGTGGTCCATCAACCAGGTGTTTTCGCGGACGGCGGGGGTTGATGCCGGCGTCTTCATGGTGGCGCGGTTCGGACCCGGCCGCTTCGTCAACATCGAATCCAGCGCCACCTCGGCGGCAAACCTCGAATGGTATGTGCGTGAGCTTGTCGAGCGCGGTCATCACCATGACGACCCTTTCGGACACTGCAACGCGCGGATTGCCGATGTGCCGCCGGCGGCCGACGATCCGATCTTCCATCCGTTTCTCTATGGCTCGCGCCTCGGTTCGGATTATCGTGGCGGCTTCTATGGCGTCGGCGGATGGCACAGGGAAGGCCATCTGCTGCGCGCGCTTTTCGAGGGTGTCATGTTCGAACATCGGCGGCATATCGAGGTTCTGGCAAAGGCCGGCGTGAGCTTCGACCGCGCTGTCTTGTCGGGCGGCGGATCGCGCAGTCCGCACTGGCCGCAAATGTTCGCCGATGGCCTCGGCGTGCCGATCACCGTGCCCGAGGCGCGCGAGACCGGGGCGCTTGGCGCCGCGATCGGGGCCGGTGTCGCGGCGGGATTGTTTGCCGACTATGAGGCCGGCATTGCCGCGATGACGCGGCCGCGCTCCGTCTATCAGCCGGACCCGGCAATGACCGCGCATTACGACAGGCGCTATCGCCTCTACGGCGCCATGGCCGATGCCATGCGTCCGCTGTGGAACGATCTGATATCGGGGCCGAAGCAGGCATGAGCCAGCGCGCTGACATCGGAACGTTCGACTATGTGATCGTTGGCGCGGGTTCTTCCGGCTGCGTGCTGGCCAACCGTCTGAGCGCCGATCCGGCCAAACGCGTGCTGCTGCTGGAGGCCGGCGGGTCTGATAATTACCACTGGATCCACATTCCGGTTGGCTATCTCTACTGCATGGGCAATCCGCGCACCGACTGGTGTTACCGCACGGATGAGGAGCCGGGGTTGAACGGCCGCTCGCTCGCCTATCCGCGCGGCAAGGTGATGGGTGGCTGCTCCTCGATAAACGGCATGATCTACATGCGTGGCCAGGCCGCCGACTACGACCACTGGCGCCAGCTCGGCAATCCCGGCTGGGGTTGGGATGACGTGCTGCCGCTGTTCCGGAAATCGGAGGACCACCAGCGGCTGAACGGCCTCTTCCACGGCCAGGGCGGCGAGCTGCGCGTCGAACGCCAGCGGCTCTCATGGCCGATCCTCGACGCCGTGCGCGAGGCCGCCGAGGAGCTCGGCGTGCCGAAGGTCGACGACTTCAACACCGGCGACAATTTCGGATCGTCCTATTTCGAGGTGAACCAGAAGGCCGGCTTCCGCTTCAACGCGGTTCGCGCCTTCATCCGTCCGATCCGCCATCGCAGGAATCTCGTCATCCTGACCGGGGCGCAGGCAGAGCGCGTTGTGCTGACGGGCCGCAGGGCGACGGGCCTGGAGTTCCGCCACAAGGGTGCGCCGACAAAGGTCTCGGTGGCGGATGAACTCATCCTGTCGGCCGGCGCGATAGGCACGCCCCAGATCCTGCAGCTCTCCGGCATCGGCCCGGGATCGCTGTTGCAGCGGCATGGCATCGACGTCCTGCATAATCTGGCCGGCGTCGGCGAGAACCTGCAGGACCATCTCCAGATACGCACCGCGTTCAAGATCACCGGCGCACGGACGTTGAACGAGCGGCAGGCATTGCTGTCGGGCAAGGCGCGCATCGCGCTGGAATACGCCTTCAAGCGCTCGGGTCCGATGTCGATGGCGCCAAGCCAGCTCGGCATCTTCATGAAGTCCGATCCGCGTTTCGAGACCGCGAATGTCGAATTCCATGTCCAGCCGCTGTCGCTGGAAGCATTCGGGCAGCCGCTGCACGATTTTCCGGCCATCACGGTCTCCGTCTGCAATCTGAGGCCGCAGTCGCGCGGGACAGTGCGCATCGCCTCGCCGCGCTTCGGCGATCACCCGGCCATCGCGCCGAATTATCTCTCGACCGATGGCGACCGCGAAGTCGCGGCCAGTTCCATTGTCGCCGCGCGCCGGCTGATGGCGACGAGGCGGATGGCTGAGTTCAAGCCGGAGGAGTTCAAACCGGGCGTGCATATCCAGACGCCCGACGACCTCGCCCGCGCCGCGGGCGATATCGCCACGACCATCTTTCATCCGGTTGGCACGGCCAGGATGGGAACCGACGACACCGCCGTGGTCGACCCTGAACTGAGGGTCAGGGGCATCGAAGGTCTGCGCGTCGCCGATTGCTCGGTCATGCCGACCATCATATCCGGCAACACGCACGCGCCTGCCGTCATGATAGCCGAAAGGGCGGCGCAACTGGTCCTCGCGGCCTAGTTCCCAGGCGGCAGGCACGCGACGAACGCCTGCCGGTTTGAGTTGCTTCAAAATCATCCGTCCGCCGCCGGCACGATCAAGACCTTTTCGCCATAGTACCATCAAGCGTCAGCGACACGTTCGCTGACGCAACAATGGACGTGGCCTGGAGCTTTGAAATCATGGAGGATTTTCGGGCGAGGCGCCGCTTCCGAGCTATTTGCGTCAACTCAAGATCTGGAGCCCAAGCGCTTTTGAAGAGATGGTCCTCGCGACGTCATCGTTCGGAAATCCCAGCCTGTCGCGCCCTCACTTATGTTTATAAATAAACAAAATTGCCTTATAATTGTGATGAATATAGACATATATGCGAAGGCGGTGTAGCGTTGCGAGAGGCTATCGGGAAGTAGCCTCGACACTCTGGGAGGAGACAAAATGAAATCGAAGCTACTTTTGCACGCCTCCGCTGCGACCTTGCTTGCGGCGAGCTGCTGCATCGCCTTTGGCGCTTTTGCCGGTGAGAAGCCCAAGGGGCTGATGCTGTTTTCGTACCTTGGCGACCAGGCCTATGTGCGGCAGTACAATGTCGCCAAGGGCCGCGCGGGAAAGATCGAAGACGTTCAGATCGACGTCAAATCGGGGACGTCGCGTGGCGACGTCAACTTCTTCATCCAGGAAATCGTCAATGCGCCCGCCGAGGGCTACAAGGTCATCGCCGTCAACACGGGCGCCACCTCCAAGGAACTGGTCAGTGCGCTCAATGACGCGACCAAGCAAGGCATCAAGGTGCTGTCCTTCGACGGTGCGCCCCCGCCGATCGATGACCTGACCGCTCAGGTGAACTACGATCCGGTCGGGGCAGAGAAGGCGGTTGTGCAGGAATTTACCAGGCAGATCCCCGCGGGAGGCGAGATCGGCGTCATCCGCTGTATTGCCGGCCTGGCGGACACCGATGCGTTCATCAATGCGTTCAAAGATGCCGTGAAGGACACGAAGTTCAACATCGTCGCCGAGGGCGACGCCCGTTGCGATCCCGAGAAATCGAGAACGATCGCCGAGGGCATGCTGAACGCGCATCCCAATCTGGTCGGCATCTACGACATCTTCGACGTTTCGGCGCAGGGAACGCTGCAGGCGCTGGAGGCCGCCGGATCCAATGCCATTGTCGGTTCCGTGGGCGGCCAGGAATACGCGCTGAAGGCGATCGCCGCCGGCAACAAGAACTGGAAATTCACGGTGCCTTATCCGTTCGAGGTGATAGCCAGAACCGCGACCGACACGACCGCCGAGCTGGTGCGCGGCAAGAGCGTCGAAAAGCTCGTGGTAGTGCCGGCGCAACCCGTCCAGACGTCTCAGAATGCCGGCGGCATGCTGAAGATGGTCTCCGACGTGGTGGCCGGCAATGTCGACGACGTCGTGAAATAGCGCGACCGATGGGAGCCGATGTCGACATTGCGGGGAAGTCGTCCGGCACGGCGACGGGACGCCGCGATGCGCTCTCGATCGTGTTGCTGCTCCTGCAGGCCGGGCCGATCATTATTCTGGTGACCCTGGTCGTGGCGTTCGGCCTGCTAGCCCCGCATTTCATATCGGTGCGCAATCTTCAGAACCTGCTTGCCCAGAGCGCGATCGTCTGCGCCCTGGGCCTCGGGCAATTCCTCGTCATTCTGGTTCGCGGCGTCGATGTCTCGGTCGGCAGCGTCATTGCGCTCAGCGTCGTAACGGTGGCTACCCTGACCGGCGTCGACCAGCCCAGCTCGATTGCCCTGGTCATCTATCCGCTTGTCGGCCTCGTCGTCGGCCTGATCAACGGCTTGCTCATCGTCAAGGGCGGCATTCCGCAGCCTCTCGTTGTCACCGTGGCCATGCTCGGCATCGTTGCCGGCGTAGTCCTGCTGATCAGCGGCGGCAACACGCTGGTCGGCGTCTCGCCCGCCGTGCATTGGCTGGCGAACGGCAAGGTGCTCGGCATACCCGCCGGCGCGTTGATGGTGCTGATCCTTGCCGGTCTGTTCTGGCTGCTGTTACGGCGTACGCAATGGGGCCGCTGGCTCTACGCGGTGGGCGGCAATCCGGATGTCGCGCAATGGGTCGGCCTGCCGCGCGACAGGCTCATTATGAGCGCCTATGCCATCTGTGGAACGACGGCCGGCATTGCCGGCATGCTCTATCATGGCCGCACGGGATCGGCTTCGCCGCTTTCCGGTGTCGGCTACGAGCTTGATGCCATCACGGCGGTGGTTGTCGGTGGAGCAAGTCTCTTTGGCGGTCGCGGCAGCATCACCAACGTGCTGTTCGGCGCGCTTATTATCGCCACCATCCGCAGCGGCCTGCAGCAGCTCGACGTTTCGCCATTCTGGTCGTCGGTGGCGATCGGCATCGGCATCCTTGTGGCGCTCGAACTCGATGTCTTGCGCAAACACATCGAAAACCGCATTCGCACGCTGCGGGCGAGGCAGGTCAACCAATGAGCGCCGCCTCGCCGGAACGGATTTCAAACGGCATCTCGGACAAACGCCTGGTTCTCTCGGTCCGCGAAGCGCGCAAGGCCTATGGGTTTGTGACCGCGCTGGCCGGGGCGTCGCTCGACCTTTGCGAAGGCGAGATCGTCGCCTTGCTCGGCGACAATGGCGCGGGCAAGTCGACCCTCATCAAGGCGATCACCGGCATCGTGACGCTGGATTCCGGTGCCATCGAGCTTGATGGTCGTCCGCTGCGGCTGCGATCGCCCGCCGACGCGCGGGCGTCGGGCATCGAGACCGTATTTCAGGACCTTGCCGTTTTCGACAATCTGACCGTTTCCGACAATTTCCTGATCGGGCGCGAGCAGACGTGGCCACGCTGGCTCGGTCCGTTGGGCTTTCTCTCCGCACGGCAAGAGCAGAGGCAGTGGCGGGAACATGCGAGTGCGCTGAGCGTCAGCCACGTCTCACCCTCCCACGAGATCGGCCTGATGTCGGGCGGTCAGCGCCAGGCCGTGGCGGTCGCGCGCGCCGTGGCGTTTGCCCGCCGGGTCGTCATTCTGGATGAACCGACGGCAGCACTTGGCGTGCGCGAATCCGACGAGATATTGACGATGGTCAGACGCCTGCCGGAGCGTGGCCTGTCGGTCATCATCGTCAGCCACAATATGGACCACGTCGTGCGCGTGGCGGATCGCGCCGTCGTCATGCGGCAAGGCCGGAGCGTCGGCGAGATGGACGTGCGCCAAGGCGTCCAGAAGGACCTTGTCGCCATGATCATGGGCGTCACCTAGGCCAGAGCCTATCGGTCGCTGGTCCGCCTATCGATCAAATCCTCCACTTTTTCGAGGCTGAAGATGTCCTCCAGCGCCAGATAGGCGGCGCCGAAAAGGGCGCTGTCCTTCTGCGGGTTGGCAAGCACGATCTGCAACTCGCGCGTGGCGAGCGGAAGGCAGCGCTGGTAGACGAGTTCGCGGATGCCCGACAACAGAAACTCGCCGCCCCTGGCCAGTGTGCCGCCGACCACGATCAGGCTGGGGTTGAGGATGCTGACGACGTCGGAGGCGACTTCGCCGATCACCCGGCCGGCGCTGCGCAGCAGCATCAGCGCTTCCGGCTTCTGCATTTCAACCAACGAAATGACATCGCGGGCGTTCTCGGCCTTGAAGCCCCGGCTCGAGAGATCGCGGGCGATCGCCCACCCGCCGGCGCGCGCTTCCACGCAGCCAAGCTTGCCGCAACGGCACAAGGGCGCGTTGTCGGAACTGAACTGGATATGGCCGATATCGCCGGCCGCGCCCTGAGCACCCCGAAAGATCTTGCCTCCGGCGACAATGCCGCTACCGATACCCGTTCCCGCCTTGATGAAGAACATGTCGTCGACATGCCGGAAATTCTGACGGTGCTCGTGGATCGCCATCAGGTTCACGTCGTTTTCGACATAGATCGGCGCATCGAAACGGCTGCCCAGCCAGCCGATAATATCGAACTCGTCCCAACCGTGCAGCACCGAGGGACCGACGACGCGGCCGTGCTTGAAATCGACCGGCGTAGGCATGCTGAGACTGACGCCGAAAAGGGAGCCGTGGCTGGCCTGAGCCTCGGCGGCAAGGATGTCGAAACCGTCGGCGATCTGCGCGAGCGAGGCCGCCGGTCCGTCCGAGGCATTGAACGGGATCGTGCTTTGCGAAACGATCGCGGGCTCGAGATCCATGGCCGCAAGATGGATGTAGGTTTCGCCAATATTGGCAACGAGAAAGAACCCCGCCCGTTCGTTGATCCCCAGCACGCGCGTCGGCCTGCCGCCGCTCGGCATCGTGCGCGCCGTCTCGCGGACCAGGCCGGAATCGATCAGCGCATTCAGCCGTTGGGTAACGGTCACACGCGACAGTCCCGACGCTTCGAGCAGCGCCGACCTGGACGTGGCGGCGCCGGTCGCAATCAACGAGAGGATCTCACCGCTGTTTACAAGGGCGGGGCGTTCCGCCATGGCATTTGTCTTGGGCATTCCGTGTCCCCAGTTCGCTCTGAGATTTAGCCATAAACCCAGGCGAGATAAAGCAGCGTTCACGGGAAAGCGTGATATCTTTTGTATAAATATATGCAATAATACATTGACTTATAGATATATCGATAGATAAGAGGGTAATGTCCAGGAGGACGTGCGAGCATGCGTGAACCGGCTGCGTGTGTGAAATCTCTCTCCTACGCCTGATCGACGGAATCGCACGTTCGGTCAGCGCAAAGGGCTTGGGAAGGCGGCAGGCGAGATGATCGCAACCTATGTCATCGGACTGGACTATGGCACCGGGTCGGCCCGCGGCGTCCTGCTTGATGCGGCAACCGGCGAACAGATCGCCAGCCACATGCATGCCTATCGCCATGACGTCATGACGCAAAGCCTGCCTGACGGCACGCCCTTGCCGCGATCATGGGCCTTGCAGAACGCCGCCGACTATCTCGAGGCGGCGGAAGAGATCCTCGGCGTGCTCGGGCGCGGGCGGGTCATCGAGTCGATCGGGCTGGGCTTCTCGGCAAGCTCGCCGATGCCGACCACGACCGACGGCACCCCGCTTTCCGAATTCTATCCCGGTGAGCCGCATGCCTATGTCAAGCTATGGAAGCATCGCGCCGCGCAACCTTATGCGGATGCGATCAACCGTCGGGGCGGGGACTTTCTGCGCAATTTCGGCGGCAAGCTGTCAGGCGAATGGCTGTTGCCGAAGGCAGCCGAGATCGCGCACGAGGCACCGCATATCTGGAGCGCGGCTGGCCGCTTCATCGAGTCCGGCGACTGGCTTGTCTGGCAATTGACGGGCCGCGAAGTGCGCAGTCTGGGTTTCGCGGCTTACAAGGCTCAGTATTCCGAGGCCGAAGGTTACCCGCAGGGGATCGTTCCCGGCCTGTCCGAAAGGCTGTCGGCGCCGCACCGCATCGGCAGTTCGGGCGGCGGCCTGTCGGAGGGATGGCGCACGCGCACCGGTATCAGTGGCCGTGCGATCGTCGCCGTCGCCGTCATCGATTCCCACGTGGTGCTGCCGGCGGTCGGCGCCGTGTCGTCGGGCTGTCTCGTCGGCGCGCTCGGCACCTCGGCCGTCTATCTGTTCTTGAGCGAGCAGTTCCGGCCTTTGCCGCTGGGCATCGAAGGCGTGGCCAGGGATGGATCGGTGCGGGACCTCTGGTGCTACGAGGCTGGGCAGGCCGGGTTCGGCGATATGCTTGCCTGGTTCGTGAAGGCTTTTCCGCGCGGCGCCGACGAGGCGGAAAGTTTCCGCGCCTACAACCGGGAGGCAGCCGGGCTCATGCCTGGCGCCAACCATCTCGTGGCGCTCGACTGGTGGAACGGCAACCGCGTGCCGCTCGCGGATTCAAGCCTCAGCGGCCTGCTTCTCGGACTCACCACCGAAACCACCGGCGTCGACATCTATCGCGCACTGATCGAATCCCTGTGTTTCGGCGCCCGCACGGTGGTGGACCTCTTCGAGGCGGGGGATTTCGCCATCGACCGCGTCATCCTGACCAGCGGGCTTGCCCAGAATAATCCGTTGCTGGTGCAGATCATGGCCGACGTGCTGGGACGTGTCGTCGAAGTTCCAAGCATTGCTCATGCAACGGCTGTCGGCGCGGCGATTCATGGCGCGGTCGCGGCCGAACTGGTGAGGGATTTCGCGCAAGGCACGGCCCGGTTCGGCGCGCGAATCTTCACGCCCTGCCAGCCCCGCCCGGAAAGCGCTGCCGTCTACCGAGATCTCTACAGGAATTACCGGGCGCTCAGCGACAGCCGGACCGTACGCGCCGCCATGCACGATCTGAACAGGGCAGCGCCGTCATCCCCCGATCAGGCGGAAGCGAGATCAGTGGCCTGAGCGGACGATTTTTCGTCGCGTTCAGGGTAATGGCTTCGACAAGTGCATTATGTATAAAAACATACATAATTGCCTACATAATGTTTGACCATATGCAAAAGATATGCGTAACTCAGTGAGCCTTTGAGGAGAAAGGTTTTCACCAACTCGGGAGGAGTTCATGTCCAATTCGCGTATCGCAACCGGCGCCAGGCCCGGAACCATCGTCAGATCAGCCGTTGCGGGCCTTGTAGTCTTTGGGGCCGCTTTTGCGGTGACCAGCCATGCCTCGGCCGACGAAGTGATTGTCGGTCTTGTCACCAAGACGGAGGTCAATCCGTTCTTCGTGAAAATGCGCCAGGCGGCCGAAGAGGAAGCCAAGGCCAAGGGCGTCAAGCTGATCGCTCGCGCCGGCAAGTTCGACGGCGACAATGAAGGCCAGGTCACCGCGATCGAGGATCTGATCAGCGCCGGCGCCAAGGGCATATTGGTGACGCCGAACAACTCGACCGGCATGCTGGGCATCATCAAGAAGGCGCGCGATGCGGGCGTGCTGGTGATCGCGCTGGATACGGCGACCGATCCCGCCGATGCGGTCGACGCCACCTTCGCCACGGATAATTTCGAGGCCGGCGTGCAGCAGGGCGCCTATGCGCGCAAGGCGCTCGGCGACAAGAAGCCGGTGCTGGCGATGCTCGATGGAACGCCGGGCGGCACGGTCGATACGTTCCGCCACAATGGGTATCTGAAGGGCTTCGGGCTCGCCGAGGGCGACCCGGCCATTGCCGGCTCGGCCATTACCAACGGCGCGCAGGACAAGGGCCAGGTCGGCATGGAAAACCTGCTTTCCAAGAACGGCGACATCAACGCGGTCTACACCATCAATGAGCCGGCGGCGGCCGGTGGTTACGCCGCGATCAAATCCTTTGGCAAGGAAGGCGATATCGTGCTGACGTCGATCGACGGCGGCTGTGCCGGCGTTCGCAACGTCAAGGCCGGCAAGATCGCGGCGACCGTCATGCAGTTCCCCTACAAGATGGCGGCCATGGGCGTCGACGCGGTTGTCGAATATGCGGCCAGCGGCAAGAAGCCGAGCGGGTTCGTCAATACGGGCTCGTTCCTGATCACCGACAAACCGATCCCGGGGATAGACTCCAAGGACACCGAATGGGGCCTCAAGAACTGCTGGGGTGATTGATTTAACTCTTTAGTTTTGACGCAATTGCTGTGGGAAAGCCATTTCACGCTTTTCCCGGAATTGCCTTGGAACTCTCCAGGCGGGTCCATGCCGGACAGGCTGTCGACAAGGTGGCCTCCGTCGCGGCATGGTTCCGTTCGTTTCCGGTCCGACCCTAGAGCCGGATGATTTCAGGTCGAATCGACCTGAAATCTGAATCCGCCTCTAAATCATGCTCTAGAGGCCAGGAATGAGGCGACTGTTCCAGAGGGGCGCTTATGACTTCGCCATCGGCACTTTCTTCAGGCGGCATATCGACGGTCGCGAAGAGGCTCATCGGCACGCCGTCGGTGGGGCCGCTGCTGGTGCTGCTCGCTTTCTGCGTGATCTTCTCGCTGACCAATCCACGTTTTCTCGCCACGCAGAACCTGTCGATCATTCTCCAGCAGACCGTGATCATCGGCACCCTGGCCATCGGCCAGACCTTGATCATCCTGACCGCCGGCATCGATCTCGCGGTCGGCGCGATATGCGTGCTGGGCACGATCCTGGCCGGGAAGCTGGCGAACAGCGGCTATGACCCGGTCCTGGCCATGGCGCTCGCCGTTCTTGCCTGCACGGCGGCGGGTGTCGCCGCGGGAAGCCTGATCAGCGGCCTGCGCCTGCCGCCTTTCATCGTCACCCTTGGCATTTTGGGCATCATCACCGCCGCGCTCAGGCTGATTTCGGCAGGCGGAGCCTTCGCGGTCAACGACGACTTTCTGGGCTGGACGGGAAGCACCATCCGCCTGCACGGTTTCGTGGTGACCTATGGCGTCATCATCATGCTCCTGCTCTACGCAGTGGTCTGGTTCCTGCTCAACCAGACCCAATGGGGACGGCATGTCTACGCGGTCGGCAACAACCCGGAAGCCGCCCGTCTCGTCGGCATACCTGTCGGCAGGCTTCTGCTCTCGGTCTACGTCCTTGCGGCCTTCATCTACGGGATCGCGGCGTGGCTGGCACTGGGCCGAATCCCCAATGCCGACCCCAATGCGCTGCAGACCGCCAATCTCGATTCCATCACCGCCGTCGTCATCGGCGGCACCAGCCTGTTCGGCGGTCGGGGCGGCCTGATGGGTACACTGATAGGCGCGCTGATCGTCGGTGTGCTGCGCAATGGGTTGACCCTCGCCGGCATCGATCCGCTCTGGCAGGATCTGATCACCGGCATTCTGGTGATCGTGGCGGTGGCGCTCGATCAGTTGACGAGAGGGAGGCGGTGATGGCGCCTGTCGAGCCGACAACGCAGGCGCCAGCCTCAACCGGCGTCATCCTCGAAGCGCGCAATCTGGTCAAGCGCTACGGCCATGTCACCGCTCTCGACGGTGTCGATTTCGAACTGCGTTCCGGCGAAATCCTGGCGGTGGTCGGCGACAATGGCGCCGGCAAGAGTTCGCTGATCAAAGCGCTGACCGGCGCACTCATCCCCGACAGCGGTGAAATCCTGCTGGACGGCCACCCCGTCCATTTCAAGGGTCCGCTGGAGGCACGCAAGCTCGGCATCGAGACCGTCTATCAGGACCTCGCCGTCGCGGCGGCGCTGGATATCTCCAGCAATCTGTTCCTCGGCCGGGAACGCCGCCGCCCAGGCTTTCTCGGCAATGTCCTGCGCATGCTCGACAAGAAGGGCATGCGCGCGGAAGCCGAGCGCAGCATGGCGGAGCTGAAATTCCGCCTGCCGTCGATAAGCTCCGCGGTCGAATCGCTGTCGGGCGGCCAGCGTCAGGGCGTCGCGGTCGCCAGGGCGGCATTGTTCGCCAAGAAACTTGCGATCATGGACGAACCGACGGCCGCACTCGGCGTGCGCGAGACGGGACAGGTTCTCGACCTGATCCGGGCAATCCGTCAGCGCGGACTGCCGGTCGTCCTCATCAGCCACAACATGCCGAACGTCTTTGAGATCGCCGACCGCATCCACATCATGCGCCTCGGCCGGCGTGCCGCCGTGGTCAGCCCCAAAACCCATACCATGGCCGACGTCGTCGCCATCATGACCGGCGCGGCGAAGGTCGAAGGACCGGCATAGGCCGAAGCGTCGGCTATCGAGACCTACCGTGGCATCAGCGTATGCCGGAGGCAGGCGGGTTTTGATTTCCGCTTGCGGAGGCGACCTGCCACCCTGCGGCCGTAAGAATTGATTTCATTGTGGAATGCAGCGCCACGATGCCACGGGAAACAGCATTTCCCAAGGCTTTTCGATGGATGCCGGGATTTTGGTAGCGGGAGAGGGACTTGAACCCCCGACCCCAGGATTATGATTCCCGTGCTCTAACCAACTGAGCTACCCCGCCAGGGCGGCGAAAGGCCCGAAATCCGCCTCAAATCGAAAGGCATTTCGGAGCGTTCGCCAAGGTCGCGCGGATATAAGGTTGGGAGGGCGAGCCTGTCAAGCTTCGAAACATTCCATATCGCCGCATATTCTCATTGCCCGAAAAAGCTTTGCCGTGCCTGCATTTGGTTGCAGCCGCCGGGGTTGAGTTCGAAGGGGCACGTCGCTATGTCTCGACCACGAGTTTTTAGAGTTTGAAACAGATGAAGCCGCGCATTGCAGTCCTCGGTTGCGGATACTGGGGCTCAAACCACATCCGCACCCTCAAGGCGCTTGGCGCGCTGCATGCCGTTTCCGACGCCAACAAGGCCCGCGCCGAAGGTTTTGCCAGCGAACAGGACTGCCTGGCGATCGAGCCCGACCAGCTCTTTGCCCGCGATGATATCGATGCCATCGTCATGGCCCTGCCGCCGCAGTTCCATGCCGATCTTTCCGTGCGCGCCGTCGAGAGCGGCAAGGACGTGCTGGTCGAAAAGCCGATCGCGCTGACCGTGCCGGACGCGGAGCGCTCGGTGCAGGCGGCCAAGGACAATGGCCGCGTCTTCATGGTCGGCCATGTCCTGCGCTTCCATCCGGCCTTCGAGACGCTGAAAGGGCTGATCGACAAGGGTGAACTGGGTGAGGTCCGCTACATCCACTCGCACCGGCTCGGCCTCGGCAAATTCCACACCGAAAACGACGCGCTGTGGGATTTGGCGCCGCACGACCTGTCGATGATCCTGGCGATCACCGGCACCGAACCGATCGAGGTGCGCGGCGAGGGGGCAGCACTGCTCGACAACCTCAGCGATTTCGCGCACCTGCACATGCGTTTTCCCAACGGGTTGCGCAGCCATCTGTTCACGTCGCGGCTCAATCCTTACCGCGAGCGGCGGCTGACCGTGGTTGGCACCAAGGCGATGGCGGTGTTCGACGATGTGGAGCCGTGGGAGCGCAAGCTTGCCGTCTACCGCCACGCGGTCTGGCAGGACAGTGGCCAATGGGCCTTCACCACGAACGAGCCGTCCTATGTGGCGGTCGCGCAGGGCATGCCGCTGACGCGGGAGCTGGAGCATTTCATCCAGTGCATCGAGACGCGCGCAGAACCGCGCACCAGCGGCGAGGAAGCGATCAGGGTGCTGCGCATCCTGACGGCTGGCACGGTCGCCCACACCAAGTCCAAATCCTGAATCCCCAACGGGGCCGTCCGTGCTTTCGCCGGAGGGCGAAGTGACTATTCGGCTGGAATTTGCGCCGGCCGGGCGGCAAGCCGGCTGAGCATAGCTTCGGCCTCGGCGCCACGCTCGGAGCGCTCGATGAAGCCGCCGCCGAAAACGCGGGCCTCGTTGCCGTCGTCGGAATAGAGCACGCAGGCCTGTCCGGGCGCGATGCCGGACTCGCCATCAGCCAATTCCACCGACGTGACACCTGCCTCGTGGCGCAGCACCGCCGGGCGCGGCGGCCTGGTCGAGCGCACCTTGGCGAACAGCTCGATGCCGCCGGCGGGCACATCGGCGAGCGCGCCGTCCCCCAGCCAGTTCATGTTGCGCAGATAGATCTTGTGCGTCTCCAGCGCCTCGCGCGGGCCAACGACGACGCGGGCCCGCTCGGCGTCGAGATGGACGACATAAAGCGGCTCGCCCGACGCGATGCCGATGCCGCGGCGCTGGCCGATCGTGTAGCGCAGTATGCCTTCATGCCGGCCAAGCACGCGCCCGTCTATATGGACGATGTCGCCCGGATTGGCCGCGCTCGGCTTCAGCTTGGCGATAATGTCGGAATACTTGCCCTGCGGCACGAAGCAGATGTCCTGGCTGTCCTGCTTGGCGGCGACCGTCAGTCCCATCTCCTCGGCGATGGCGCGCACCTGCGGCTTCGACAGGCCGCCGAGGGGAAAGCGCAGATAATCGATCTGCGCCTGCGTGGTGGCGAACAGGAAATAGCTCTGGTCGCGGTCGGCGTCGACCGGCCGGTATAGCGCACGATGGGCGCCGTTGGCGCCGGAGCGGATATAATGGCCGGTGGCGAGCGCGTCCGCGCCAAGCTCCTTGGCGGTGGCCAGAAGATCGGCGAACTTCACCGTCTGGTTGCAGGAGACGCAGGGGATAGGCGTCTCGCCGGCGACATAGCTCTCGGCGAAAGGATCGATGACCGCCTTGCGGAAACGCTCCTCGTAGTCGAGCACATAGTGGGGAATGCCAAGCGTCTCCGAGACGCGGCGGGCATCGTCGATGTCCTGGCCGGCGCAGCATGAACCGGCGCGGTGCGTCGCCGCGCCATGATCGTAAAGCTGCAAGGTGACGCCGACGACATCGTAGCCCTCGCGCTTCAACAGGCCGGCGACCACGGAGGAATCCACACCGCCCGACATGGCGACGACGATGCGGGTGTTTTCGGGACGTCCGGGAAGATCGAGGCTGTTCATGATGCTTTCATTCTGCGCGGCATCTCAAATGCCAATGTCGAGAATATAGGTCAAGCTTTCCAGCGGCGCCAGCTTGCAGGGCCATTCCCTCATTGCCCCAGGATTCCCGCAAGCGCGTGTATTTCTTTCAGCTAAATCAGCGCTTCGGGCCTGATGATTCAAATGCCTGCGAAAAGACTAACGCGGCGTTCACGATCCTTACCTAGTCATTAGGGTCTGCTTAGGCAATTTTTAAAGCTGTGGCGGTAACGTGGCCGGGATTGGGTCTTTGAGTTTTTTGTAGAGAGTACGATGACCGATCTGGTTAGACCTAGAGTCAAGTATGTTATCGGGCCCGACGGCAGCCCCCTTACGATTGCCGATCTGCCGCCGACGAACACGCGTCGCTGGGTCATCCGGCGCAAGGCGGAAGTGGTTGCAGCGGTGCGCGGCGGACTTTTGAGCCTGGAAGAGGCCTGCCAGCGCTACAAGCTGACCACCGAGGAATTCCTGTCCTGGCAGGCGTCGATCGACGAATATGGCCTGGCCGGGCTGCGCACCACGCGCATCCAGCAATACCGGCACTAGGCCGGCCGAAATATGATCAAAGGGCGCGGTTTACCGCGCCCTTTTGCTTTTCAAGGCATTTTCCCGCTCCCTGAAGCGCTGGTCAGACCGTCAGCGCCACCTTGCCGATCGGCCTGGTGGCCAGGAAGGCGTGGGCGGCCCCGGCCTGGTCGAGCGGAAAGGTCCGGGCGACATGGACGACGAGCTTGTTCGCCTCGATCAACCGGGCAAGCTCGATGAGGCCCTCGCGGTCGGGAACTACCGACATGCGCTCGACACGGATACCGCGCGAATTGCCGTCGGCGCGCGTGGCGTCGTTGACATTGAGCAACGACACCAGCACGCCGCCGCGCTTCAGCACCTTCAGCGAGCGATCGGCATGGTCGCCGCCGATCGGCTCCAGCACCAGGTCGATGTCGTGGACCTGGCTGGTGAAGTCACCCTTGGTGTAGTCGATCACCTCATCGGCGCCGAGCTTGCGGACGAAGTCGAGCTTGTCGGGGCTGGCAGTGGCAATGACATAGGCGCCGCGCGCCTTGGCGATCTGCACGGCGAGATGGCCGACGCCGCCGGCCCCCGCATGGATCAGCACGCGCTGGCCGGACTTCAGCCCGCCATGGCGCACAAGGCCTTGCCAGGCGGTGAGGCCTGCCAGCGGCAATGCGCCGGCCTGGATATGGTCCGCGCCCTTCGGCTTCAGCGCGATCTCGTCGGCGGGAACGGCGGCCAGTTCTGCATAGGCGGCGGCCTGCTTGGGGAAGCGCGGCATGCCGAACACCTCGTCGCCGATCTTGAAACCGGTGACGCCGGCACCCAGCGCCTCGACGGTGCCCGAGATGTCCCAGCCGAGAATGAAGGGCGGCTCGCCAAGCAGCTTGTAGTAACCGGCGCGCACGGCGCCATCGACAGGGTTGATGCCGGCTGCCCTGACCCGGACCAGGACTTCGCCGGCCTTAGGCGAGGGGTCGGGCTGTTCCGAGATGACGAGGACGTCGGGGCCGCCGACGGAATTCTGGATAACGGCACGCATTGGATCTCTCCTGCTGGGTTGGTGCCACTATCATTTGGATAGTAATATCGTCTTGTCCAGTATGTACCTCAGTGATATATAGGTACCTCATGGATAGTGACTTCGACTCCCCTTTCGGCTACGACGCGTACAGGCGCACATGTCCCTCGCACACTGTGCTGGAGATGCTGGCCAGCAAATGGGTCTATCTGGCGGTCTGCGCGCTGCGCAAAGGCCGGCAGCGCAATGGCGAGCTTGCCCGCAAGCTCGAGGGCATCACGCCGAAGATGCTGACGCAGACGGTACGTGTGCTGGAGCGCGATGGCCTGGTGCGGCGGGAAGTCTATCCGGTCATTCCGCCACGCGTCGAATATGAACTGACCGAGCTCGGCCAGAACCTTGCCGGATTGCTCACGCAGATCAGGTCATGGGCCGAAGAACATGCGCCCGATATCAAGGATGCCCGCGCCAGGGCGGCTGCGGCCAATGATGGGGAATGGACCGCCTAGGGCGGCAATTGCCGGCTGGGATTCGACTGGTGCCGGATCGAGGCTGTCGCTGGACGGGTGCGCGTCCGCGACAAAGCAGGTGACGGGAATGCCGGCCGGTTCAGCCGATCATGGCGCTGCGGCCGCCGGTTTCAGCTTCGCGGATCTTGGTGTCGCGCGATTCCAGCATTTCGGCCTTGGAAAGCTCCGCTTCAGCTTCGCCGAGTAATGATTCGGCGGCGCTTCGCTGCTGGGCGAGGTCGCCTTGGGAATTTCTGAGATTGTCGCGGCGCAGGCGCGCCGCCTTGGCGAAAGTCGGATAGGCGAAATGATTGATGTCGGTGATGCCGGCCTTCTTTTCCTCGGCGGTGATCTGAAGCTCCAGCTCGACGGCCATGCGCTCGAACTCGGCGATCATCATGTCGAGCTGCAGCAGCTGGCGCCGCTTCTCATTCACCTGAAACTGTTTCAGCCGAACGAGGTTTTCACGTGACTTCATGATTCGGTACTCCCGGAAACGCACACCCGCACATATCGTCCATCCGCCCGCAAAAGCTCAGGCGGTGCCCGTTTCCACCGGGTTTCCCGGTACTATGGGAAACAAAACCCTAAAGTTTTTTGCCGACGGTAACCATTCGTTTACGGGCATTGTTAATCATACGGGTCAGGGCTTAAGGCCGGGTAAAAATTCCGGCCGCCGAAGCGGAAGCTGCGTCGATGAGTCCCTGGAGTCACTTAGTCCAGGTTGTTAATGTGTTGCATTAGGAATTTGGGTCTGTGATTCGTTATTAGATTCAAGAGGGTGTAGAAAGGGGTTAAAAAATCTGATACCGTCATGGACGGGAAATTAGGTTTTGTTAACCATTCAATGGCAGCCTCTGCACAAGGCAACCACTGCTCCGGGGCAGGACGGGTCGTGAAATGGTCCGGCAGCAGAAAAGGGGAATGAAATGCGTGTTCTGCTGATAGAAGATGACAGTGCAACCGCACAAAGCATCGAGCTGATGCTGAAATCGGAAAGTTTCAACGTCTACACGACCGACCTCGGCGAAGAGGGTGTCGATCTAGGCAAGCTCTACGACTACGACATCATCCTTCTCGATCTCAATCTGCCCGACATGTCCGGCTACGAGGTCTTGAGAACGCTTCGCCTCTCCAAGGTAAAGACGCCGATCCTCATCCTCTCCGGCATGGCCGGCATCGAGGACAAGGTCCGCGGCCTCGGTTTCGGCGCCGACGACTACATGACCAAGCCGTTCCACAAGGACGAGCTGGTGGCGCGCATCCATGCCATCGTGCGTCGCTCCAAGGGCCACGCCCAGTCGGTCATCACCACCGGCGATCTGGTGGTCAATCTCGACGCCAAGACGGTTGAGGTCGGCGGCCAGCGCGTGCACCTTACCGGCAAGGAATACCAGATGCTGGAGCTGCTCTCGCTGCGCAAGGGCACCACGCTCACCAAGGAAATGTTCCTTAACCACCTCTATGGCGGCATGGACGAGCCGGAACTGAAGATCATCGACGTCTTCATCTGCAAGCTGCGCAAGAAGCTCGACGCGGCGTCCGGCGGCCAGAACTATATCGAGACCGTCTGGGGCCGCGGCTATGTGCTGCGCGAGCCCGAGGACATCCGCGTCAGCGCCTGAGCGCCGGCGTCTTACAGGCATCCCTGATGAAAAACCCGGCTACGGCCGGGTTTTTTGCGTCATGGGCTACTGATGAGGGTGGCCTGACCCAGCGTCAGGCGGCGATCTTCAGGGTGCGGAAGCGCTCGAGCAGCTGAGGGCGATTGAACGGCTTCAGAAGATAGCCCTGGGCGCCGGCGCGCTTGGCCCGCATGATCGAGGCGATGTCGAGCTCGACCAGCGAGATCAGGATCTGCGGCTTGATCGGGCTTTCCATGGCGCGCACGCGACGGATGAGGTCGACGGCCTGCACGTCGGGCAGGGCGCCGTCGACGACGATAATGTCGGGCATGTCGGCGGCGCACATTTCCAGCGCGTCGAGCCCGCTGGCCGCTTCGATGACCATCATGTCGGAACCGCCCAAGATGCGTTTTGCAACCTTCCTGATGACGCTTGAATCATCGACGAACATGCAGCGTTTCATTTCCGGTCCTCTTTGCCGGTTGGCAATCCGGTTGTGGCGGGGCGTCCGGCATTCACCATAGGCCGATCTGGTAAAAAAGCCGAAAAGCCTTTAGGTAAAATTTTTGCAAAGATGCTCTTCGAGGCGCTGTTCTTTGCAATGCTTGGCTCTCGACCATACGGCGAAGCTCATTGCGCCGGCATCGAGATGCCGGAGCAATATTTCAAGCTGAAATACTTGTTTTTACGAAAAGAAAGGTCGCCTTCAGGCCGCCGACAGCACGATTTCTTCCGCCGTCGCGTGGATCGATATCGTCATGCCGGCCTCGCGGGCAAGCAGCAGCGTGTAGTAGGGCTGCACCGAATGCGCGTCGATCGGTTCCTCCGGCTTGTGGCCGGAATGCAGTTCGAGGAATTTCGGCGGCACGCGCAGCATCGGGCCGGCCGCCGAAAGCGAAAAGCGCGGCTCGGTTTCGAGGTTTTCGAGGGTGACGACCAGCTTGCCGCCGCGCGGGATGGCGGCATTGGCGACCAGGATCAGGTTGAGCAGCAGCTTGACTTTGTTCTTGGGCAGCAGAGCGCGCGGCCCGTTCCATGTCAGTTCCGGCTTCTCGTTCTTGAGGAAGGCGATGGCAACCGCTTCCGCGTCGCCGGTGTCGATCAGCATGCCGGCGGAGCCGGCGGCGCCAAAGGCGATGCGGGCGAACTGCAGGCGGGCCGAGGCATTCTTGGCGCTCTGGCGGATGAGCCGCATGGCGTCTTCGTCGGCGCCGCCCTCGTCGAGCAGTTCGAGCCCGTTGTTGATCGCGCCGACCGGCGAGATGATGTCATGGCAGACGCGGCTGCACAGGAGTGCAGCCAGGTCAGGGGCGGAAAGGGTGAACAGATCGGCCATCGGTGAAAATCCCTGCAAATTCCACTAGTCGTGACCGGGCGACCTGGTATCGCGCCGCCCGCACGAATCACGCTCCAACCCGAGGCTTTCTGAATACACAGCACTCGTACGTACAGCAACAAACCCAAAATTGTCGTCGGGGCAAATGGTGTGTTCGCGCAGGCTCGAGGCACCGCGCGATCCCCAAAGCCAGCCTTCGAACCGCCATCTTCCTGTGCGAGTTAATGGTTGAAAAAGAATTACGGCATAGTTTGCCCCTAACAGTCATCCTTAACGGCCGCCTAAAGAGCCGTACGGATGCGAGGCGTCGGCGAAAATGCTCCCTGACGGAGATTGGAAGCATGTTTTCCCGATACTACGACCGGAGCTTTCTCCGTGTCCTCTCACTGGCGGTCACGCTCCTGGGCGTTCTCGTCTTCTCGACCTCAGCCCTGCGAGCCCAGGAGTACACCGCTCAGGAAATCATTGATTCCGGCCACAAGTTTTTCGGGGCGACGTCGGGCGGCCTGGCCACGGTGGTCGAGAAGATTTTCGCCTCCTACGGCCTGCCAAACGGCTATCTACTTGGCGAGGAAGGGTCCGGCGCGCTGATCGGCGGCCTGACCTACGGCGAAGGCACGCTCTACACCAAGAATGCCGGCGACCACAAAGTGTTCTGGCAGGGCCCGTCGCTGGGCTGGGATTTCGGCGGCGAAGGCTCGCGGGTGATGATGCTGGTTTACAACCTCGACGATGTCGGCAACCTCTACAACCGTTATGGCGGCGTCGCCGGTTCGGCCTATGTGGTGGCGGGGGTCGGCTTCAATGTGCTGAAGAACAACAATGTGCTGCTGGTGCCGATCCGCACCGGTGTCGGCGCGCGGCTCGGCGTCAACCTCGGCTATCTCAAGCTTACCGAGCGAGCGACCTGGAACCCGTTCTGAGCCTCTTTGTTGCAACCACAACGTGATTTGTAGGTCCATGACCCCCTATGCGCCGCGGCAGGCCCTTGCCGCGGCGCCGGATTTCCGCCATCCCAATGTGGTACGGTCCGGTTCAAGTGGCCGTCGATAGCGGGTAGTCCTTTGGTTCAGTCGGTTCTGTTCTTTGCCCTAGGCTTTCTCTGTGCCGGCTTTCTGGCGCTCATCATCGCGCCGGCGGTCTGGCGGCGGGCCGTCGCATTGACGCGGCGGCGCATCGAAGCCTCGATCCCGCTGACGCAGTCCGAGATTCAGGCCGACAAGGACCGGGTGCGGGCCGAATATGCCATGTCGACGCGCCGCCTGGAGATGAACGTCAAGGCGCTGCGCGAGAAGGCGGCCGAACAACTCGTCGAGATCAATCGCGGCCGCGAAGCGCTGAAGGGGCTGGCTGTCGAGCGCACCGACAAGAACCAGGCGCTCGCGGATCTCGGCGCCAAGAACGAGGCATTGCGGCAGCGCGAAGAGGAACTGCATCAGCTTTCCGACCGGCTCAAGGAAACCGAACGCAAGCTGGAAAAGCGGGCGCTCGAACTGGAGAAGCTGGAGCACATGTATGACGATGCCAGTTTTGCCTCCAGCAGCCGCCAGATCGAACTCGTGGCGCGCGAGTCCGAATTGCAGAAGCTCGCCAGCGATATCGCGCTGCTGCGCGGACAGCGCAAGGAGGCGGATCGGCGTCAGCAGGAAATCGCGGCCGAAAGCAAGGCCGCCCGCGAAGCGCTGAAGGCCGAGAAGAAACGGGGGGCTGAACTCGACAAGAAGGTCGAGCGGCTGCTGGCGACGCTCGCCGACCGCGAAGACAAGCTCGATCGCCGCGAAAAGGAACTGGTGCGGCTGCGTGAAAAAGCCAAGGCCGAGGACGGCGGCCCGGCCCTGCGGCTCGTCGGCAAATCCAATCAAGCACGGCCGGATGAGCCGGCGCCGAATGGGGAGGGAAGGCATCCCGATGCCGCCGGCCGCGATGACGTCGACCGGGCGATCGCCAAGCTCGAGAGCGATCGCGAACGGTTGGAGACGCGGCTGACGGCGCTGGCGCGCGAGAACAAGCGGCTGAAGGCCGATCTCGGCGCGATGGCCCCGTCGGGCCCGATGAATGGCGGCGCCGCGCTGCGTGAACAGATGAACGAACTGGCTGCCGAGGTCGTGCACCTCACGGCCAAGCTCGAAGGGCCGGATTCCCCGATCGCCAAGGCGCTGGCCGCGCCCCAGGACAACCGGCCCGACAGCGGCGACCGCAGCCTCGCCGACCGCGTGCGCGACCTGCAGAAGGCCGCCGCGAACTGAGGCATTTCCCGATGCGCCCCTCAGCGCGAAAAATGATGCAGCGCAATGGCTGACGCGGCCGCCACGTTCAGGCTGTCGAAACCTGGCGACATGGCGATGCGCACCGTTTGCAGCGTGGCGAGCAGGCTTTCGGGCAGTCCTTCACCCTCGGTGCCGAGATAGAGCGCAAGGCGTTCGCCGCGCCGGGCGTCGCGTATGTCGGTCCGGCCGCGCGGCGATAGCGCGAACTGGTCATAGCCTCGGCGGCCGAGTTCCGCCGTGAAGCCTGGCGTGTCGGTGAAGGATGCGAAAGGAACCTTGAGCGCCGCGCCTACCGAAACGCGGATTGCCTTGCGGTAGAGCGGGTCGCAACAGGTTGAACCCATCAGCACCGCGTCGGCGCCGAAGGCTGCGGCGTTGCGGAAGATCGCGCCCATATTGTCGTGGTTGGCGATGCCGACGAGCACGACGAGGAGGGCGCGTGCGGGCAAGGTTTCGAGCAAGGCCTCCGCCGGCTGCGGCGCCTGCTTGCGGCCGATGGCCAGAATGCCGCGATGCATGTGGAAACCGGCGATGGTGTCCATCACCGCGCCGCTGACGACATAGACCGGCAGGTCGGCGGGTGCCTTGCGCAATATGTCGTTCAGGCCAGCGAGCCGGTTCTCCAGAACCAGAACGGATTCCGCGCCGAAGCGCGCGGAAGACAAAAGCAGGTCGAGCACCACCTTGCCCTCGGCGACGAAGCGGCCTTGCCGGCCGGCGAGATCGCGTTCGCGAATGTCGAGATAGGCAGCCACGCGAGGATCGCGTGGATCGTCGATGCGCGTTGGCTCCATGGTCTCCGCTCAATGATCAAAGCCTGGTTCGTGTTGCGGACACGAGCCAGGCTCCGGAAATCGTCGGTGAGGTAAGCGGCAGCGAAGCGGCCCGGTCAAGTGCCGGCGCGGCGCAATCTCTGTGCCATCTGCGACAGGTCTTCCTTGCCGTCGCCGAAGATACCATCCAGCATGACGAGCAGTTCGCGTACCGCGTCGGATTTGCAGGAGTAGTAGATCATCTGCCGGTCGCGGCGGGTCTCAACCAGGTCGAGCGCGCGCAGCTTGGCCAGGTGCTGGGAAAGGGCGGACTGGCTCAGCATCACCTTTTCGGCGATGGCGCCGACCGACATTTCACCGTCGATCAGATAGCTCATGATCAATAGCCGTTTCTCGTTGCCCATGAGCATGAGAAATTCGGCCGCCGATTCGGCGTTGGCGATTAGCTTTGTCGAGACCATGAATGCCCCATGCTGTTTGCTCATCGAGGCGCCATGGGGGCAATGGAGCCTGAATCCATAAACTCACTTGTGAAAGGCGGCTGACGAGTCAGCACCACCGCCAAAGCCTAGATCATTTCTTCCAAATCTCAAGCGTTGCTTTTGATCAAATGCGATTAAGTATCGCCTTGTGCCTGCGCGGCGGTCCGTCCATTGCGGGCCATATCGACCAGAACGGGCCGTAATTCCCTTGCGTTTACCAGGGGTTGCGGGAAGAAAACCCGGCAAACATCGTCGCCGCGGGATAAATCCATGCCATCGGCGTCAAAACCGGCGATGGTCCAGCCTTCGCCGGAGGCCCCGGCAAAATGATGTGCATAAACGTCGATCGCGTCGAGATGGTCCGCGTTCATGTGCTCGAGCGCGGATTGTTCGCTTGCTCCAAGCTCCTCGACGACGGAGCCTGTGGTGACGAGATCGGTCCGGTCGAGCAGATAGGCCTTGCCGAAGCCGCCATTGAGGCTGGCGCGCGCCGGTTCGAGGCGGAAGATCGAGAAATCGCCGAGGGCTGAATAGAGTTTTGCCTTGGGATTGCGGTTGAGATAACGGCGCTCGGCCCGGGCGTGGTCGCCCGATCCGCGTTCGAGGCGCGTCGCCTGGCAGACAAGGCTCAGGCGCGGGTGCGCCAGCGGGTCGCCCTTGCCGGGCTCGCCGAGCAGCAGCGAACAGCGCGGATCGGCAAGCAAGGCTGGCGTGTGCGCCGAAAGCATCGACACCAGGATAAGCGGCACGCCATCGATGTCGGTGGCTACGCCCACCCGGCTCGCCAGCGGCATGCCGGTTTGCGGCTCCAGCACTGCCAGCGCGCCGTAACGGGCACTGCGCAGAAGCGTTTTCGCCAACTGCACCGCCTCGGCATCGGTCTCGCGGATCACGTCCTTCCTGCGGTCTTCCACGGACATGCCTCGCCTATTTCGGCGCCATGCGGATGGCGCCGTCGAGGCGGATGGTCTCGCCGTTCAGCATCTGGTTCTCGACGATGTGCAGGGCGAGCGCGGCATATTCGGACGGCTCGCCGAGCCGGGACGGGAAGGGCACCGCCGCGCCGAGCGAATCCTGCACCTCCTGCGGCATGCCGGCCATCATCGGCGTCTTGAAGATGCCGGGCGCGATGGTGCAGACCCGGATGCCGGAGCGGGCGAGATCGCGCGCCACCGGCAGCGTCATGCCGACCACGCCGCCCTTGGAGGCGGAATAGGCGGCCTGGCCCATCTGGCCGTCATAGGCGGCGACGGAGGCGGTGTTGACGATCACGCCACGTTCGCCGCCCTGCAGCGCCTCGAGTTTGGCGGCGCGGTCGGCGACGAGGCGGATCATGTTGAAGGTGCCGATCAGATTGACCTCGATCACCTTGCGGTACTGGTCGAGCGGATGGGGACCGTCCTTGCCGACGGTCTTCACGCCGATGGCGATGCCGGCGCAATTGACCAGGATGCGCGGCTCGCCAAGTTTTGCCGCGGCCTCGGCGATGGCGGCGGCGCCGCTATCGGCGCTGGCGACGTCGCATTGGACGGCCATGCCGCCGATCTCGCCGGCGACCTTGGCAGCGCGGTCGATGCCGACATCGAGAATGGCGACGCGGGCGCCCTTCGCGGCAAGCGCACGCGCCGTCGCCTCGCCAAGGCCGGAGCCTCCTCCGGTCACGATCGCGATCTGGCCGTTCGGATTCATGGCGTCATCCCTTCCTGCGAGAACGAGCTTTCCTGTGAGGACTGATCAGGCCCCGTTCGACCAACAAGGTCAAGCTAGGCGTGCTCTGCGATCCTGGCTTGGCTGGCGTGGCCGACCTCGCCGGTGAGCCTCGCAACCGCTCCCGGGATGATCTCATGCGACAGCAAGCGGTCGAGATCGACGGGGCGCGGCATCGAGATCTGGCCGCGCGGGATGCGCTTGAAGCCGAGCGGCCCGTAATAGGGCTCGTCGCCGACCAGCATGACGGCCGGTGCACCGGCCTTGGCGGCGGCTTCGAGCGCGATCGCCACCAGGCGGCGGCCGATGCCGAGATTCTTGAAAGCGGGGCGCACCGCAAGCGGCCCAAGCATCAGGGCGCGGCCGGCGCCGGCCGCTATGCGGGTCATGCGCACCGAGGCGATGACGACGTCGCCGTCGACCGCGACGAAGGACAGCGCGCGCTCGTGGCCGCCGGCCTCGCGGATCTTGTAGGCGGCCAGCACGAAACGGCCGGGGCCGAAGGCCTCGTCGTTGATGGCTTCGATTTCAGGGTCATGCGCCGGAGTTTCCGGCAGGTATTTCACGTCGGCAAGGCTCATGGTCTTTGCGTTCCGGTAAGGAGAAAGGTTTGCTGCAAACGGCAGCGTTCGCCAGTCAGCGCTTCATCAAGCGCGGGCGCCCTTTCGTCGTCGGTCGAACCGGATCAAGGCAAAGTCGAACATGCGGATTGTCCGCTAGCATCAATTTTGCGCCTCTGCAATCGACGCATTGGCTGGCCCATCCGATTGACGATCTGTTCAGCCTGGGCGATTTCCGTCTTGCCGCATTGCGTCCTACATCTGGGGAAACGCGAAAGGACTTCCCATGGGATTACTGGTCGACGGCAAATGGCAGGACCGCTGGTATGACACCAAGGAGAGCGGCGGCAAGTTCGTGCGGGCACAATCGCAGTGGCGCGACTGGATCACCCGTGACGGCAAGCCGGCCGAGGGCCGCGGGCGCGGCTTCAAGGCCGAACCGGGCCGCTATCACCTCTATGTCTCGCTTGCCTGTCCCTGGGCGCACAGGACATTGATCTTCCGGGCGCTGAAAAAGCTCGAGGGCATCATCTCGGTGTCGGTCGTCCACCACTTCATGGGCGCCAATGGCTGGGCGTTCTTGGCGCAGGACGGCGCCACCGGCGATACGCTCTACAGCCTCGACTTCCTGCACCAGATCTATACCCGGGCCGATCCTGCCTATTCCGGCCGGGTGACGGTGCCGGTGCTCTGGGACAAGCAGGAGCAAACCATCGTCTCCAACGAATCCTCCGAAATCATTCGGATGCTGAATTCCGCCTTCGACGAATGGGGCGATGCCAACGTCGATTTCTATCCGGAAGCGTCGCGCGGCGAGATCGACGCGATCAACGCGCTGGTCTATCCCGCGATCAACAATGGCGTCTACCGCGCCGGCTTCGCCACTACGCAGGCCGCCTACGAGGAAGCGTTCGGCGAGTTGTTCTCCGCGCTCGACACGCTGGAGGAGCGGCTGTCGAAGCAACGCTATCTCGTTGGCGATCGCATCACCGAAGCCGACTGGCGGCTGTTCACGACGCTGGTGCGTTTCGACCCGGTCTATGTCGGGCACTTCAAATGCAACCTGCGCCGCATCGCCGACTATCCGAACCTGTCGAACTATCTGCGCGACCTCTACCAGGTGCCCGGTGTCGCAGGCACCGTGAACCTGCACCACATCAAGGCGCACTACTACGGTAGCCACGACACGATCAACCCGACGCGGATCGTGCCGGTCGGGCCGGAACTGGACTATGGCGAGCCGCATGATCGGGGGCGGTTCAGCACGCCGGTGGCCTGACTACCAATAGGCTGAAGCAACCTCATTCCCAAAAACCTCAGCGATCCGCCGCAGCGTCGCCGGCGTCGTGCCTTCCGGCAAGCGGTCGAGCGGGAAGAAGCCGGCCTCGGCGATCTCGTGGTCTGGCAGTTTCGGCGCCGTCTGGCCGAAATGCTCGATCAGATAGAGGCCGACATGGTCGCGGCGGCTGGAGCGGCGGTTGAAATGCATCGACTTCAGGACAGGCGGGGCGGTGAGCCTGATGTTGCCTTCCTCTGCCAGCTCGCGCTCCAGCGCCTCGGCCAGCGTCTCGCCGACCTCGACGCCGCCGCCGGGAAGCTGCCAGCCGGGCACATAGGTGTGGCGGATGAGGAAGACAGAATTGGACGCCTTGTCGTGGACGAGGCCGCGCACGCCCAATGTCATCGGCCGCCGCAGCACGAAATAGAGGTGGAACAGACGGGCCCTCAAGCCCGGCCATCCGGTCTGGCGGAAAGCGGCTTCCGGATCGGTCGTCATCAATAGCAAAACCGTGGGTGGAAAGGCGCGCGCCTGTCGCCTATGAAAGGTGCATGTTCAGGCTCGCGCATATTTCCGATGTCCATCTTGGCCCGTTGCCCGATGTATCCTATCGCGATCTCGCGTCCAAGCGCGTGCTCGGTTATGTGAACTGGCAGCGCAACCGCCGCCGCCACATGCATGATGCCGTGATCGATGCGATTACGGCCGACATCAAGGCGCAGAACCCGGACCATCTCGCCGTCACCGGCGACCTCGTCAACCTTGCGCTCGACGGCGAGATCGAGATGGCCAAACACTGGCTGGAAACGCTGGGGCCGCCGCACGATGTTTCGGTGGTTCCGGGCAATCACGACGCCTATGTGCCGGGCGCCTTCGACAAGGTCTGCCGCTCCTGGGCGGCCTGGATGAGCGGCGACGGCGTCAACGCACCGGTCGACCGCAACGCGTTTCCCTATCTGCGCGTGCGCGGCAATGTCGCGCTGATCGGTGTCTCGACGGCGCGAGCCACCGCACCCTTCATGGCCAACGGCTTCTTCATGGAAGGGCAGGCGGAACGGCTCGGCGCGATCCTGCGCGACACCGCCGGACAGGGCCTGTTCCGCGCCATCATGATCCATCACCCGCCGGTGCGCGGCGCCGTCTCGCAGCACAAGCGTCTGTTCGGCATAGCCCGCTTCCACAAGATCATCCGCCGGCATGGCGCCGAGCTCGTCCTGCACGGCCATTCGCACCTGCCGTCGCTGTTCCAGATCGGGGTTCGCGGCGCCAAGGTTCCGGTCGTAGGGGTCGCCGCCGCCGGGCAGGCGCCGGGCGGGAAGCATCCAGCGGCGCAGTACAATCTGTTCGACATCGATGGTGAGAAGGGCAACTGGCGCATCCGCCTGACCCGGCGCGGCCTGACAGGACCGGCAACGCCGCCGTCCGACCTGCAGACGGTTGAACTGGGTATGGATGCCGGTGCCTCGCTTGAGGCCGTTGGGCGCGGCTGAGCGACGGAGCCGCTCGGCCTACGGCGCGGCGCCGGACGACAGTGCGATATCGCGCAATATCCGCATGGCGAGCCTGACCAGCTCGACCTGGGTGCGGGCGCCGGTCTTGGCAAGTGCCGTGTGCAGATGGAAGCGCGCGGTATGGATGGTCACGCCCTCGCGCTCCGCGAAACTCTTGAGGTCGTCGTCCATTGCCAGTGCCGCCACCACCCGTGCGGCTCCTTTCGGCAGATTCATCGCTTGTTCGAGGAGTTCGGCCGGCATGAGCGGCCGGCCCGCCGGATCGTGGACCAGGACGATGGTGCCGGCGCGGCCGCGCCGGTCCCAGTCCATCTCGGCCAGAACAGCTGTTCCCGGCGCGACCAGAACGACATAATCGCGTTCGCCACTGGGCCGTGGCACGGTGACCATTCCGCCGGCGCCGCCAAGAGACACATCGCGCAGCAACTCATCGCAACGCCGTCTCGCCGCGACATTGGCGGGCACGGGACGTCCGGAACGGTCGAGGGCCAGACCGTCCGGCTTGCGCACGATGGCACGCATGGCGGCATTGATGAAGATCGCGCTGCCCTGCTGGTCGAGCAGCGCCATACCGGCCGGCAGCCTGTCCATCGCGGCCTGCAGCCCCAGGGTCTTCGCTTCCATGCGGTGGAAGGCCTGACGCAGCTGCAGGGCGCGCCTGATATGAGGTATCAATCGCTCGAGCCGGGCGATGTCATCATCGTCGAAGCCAGGCCGGTCGCTGCCGCGCTGCAGACCGATGAGCGAGAATCGCGCCCGGTCGCGCAACAGCGTGCCGCCAAGCGTCTCGACGAGGCCGATGGGGCGAAAGAATTCCTGTACGAACGGATCGTTGAGACGCATGTCCCTGCTCATCAACCTGTCCGTGCTCGAAGCCGCGCCGGGGGCCAGACCGGCAAAGATCGATGGCGCTGGGTCGATGTCGGAAAACTGCTCGGCGTAAAGGCGTTCGTGTTCGCTCAGCACGCCGCTGGTCAGGGCGAGGCTGCCTAGCATCGGCATGCGCGTATCGATGGATACCAGCGCGCCCGCCTGACAATCGAACATCGCCTGCGCGAAGACCAGCGCATCACGCAAGCTGGCATCCTCCGTGGCGCCGCGATAGAGCGCGTCCAGAAAACGCGTTTCCGTGTCTGCCATGCGCGGACTGCCTGCGACCATACCCCACCCCTCATCGCACGGGCCTCACGCCGCGATACTATCGATTTGAATAGCGTATGGCCAACCAAGCTGGGCTACCGCTCGGCGCAGGGGTTTATCCTGGCTTGCGCGGGGGCGGCATGTCTGAACTGGGATGGGACGATACATCAAACGGCGTGGCGCCTTATCACCGGCCAGTTGCTGCGAGTGGAAGGTATCCAAGGTCGGCGGCGGTTTTCCTTGCCGCCGCCCTGGCGTGGCCGCAGGCGGGCCTCGCCGACGATGTCGACATCGCCGCCAGCACCAATAACGGCATCTCGCTCGACGCCTATGTCGGGACAACCGCCAAGGTCGAAGCCGGCGTCACGGTCGGCAACACGACATTCACCCTGCACTGCAATACATTTCCGGCGATCTGCGCGACAAGCCATGCCTGGACGCTGACCAACAACGGCACGATAGGCTACACGCTTCTCAAGGCTGGCGGATCGGTCATCAATTACGGGACCGTCAGCGGGGTCGTCAATTCGATCTGGATCCAGGGCGGCACTATCGCCTCGGTCGACAACAAGCTCGGCGCCACCATAAGCGGCGCCATCGTTCTTGGCGAGAACGATCCGGTCGTCGGTACGGTGACGAATGCGGGGACAATCACCAGCAGCGGCCAGTCGATCGGGCTCTGGAATGGCGGCTCCGTCACCAATCTGGCGACGGGCATCATCCAGGGTCATGGCGGATCGAACGCCGTTGCCGTGGTTCAAGGGACAAGCCGCACTGTCGAAAATTACGGCCTCATCCAAAGCAATGACAGCGGCTACGCGACGGGCGTGTCGCTGCAGGCCGGCACCTTGACCAATTATTCGGGCGGCCGGATCCTCGGCGCCTACAATGCGGTCTGGACGTATACCGGCGCCAGCACGATCACCAACAATGGCTATCTCGAAGCTTCCAAGGCGCAAGGCGGCGGCTCGGCGATCGAGGTCGATGCCGGTGCGACCATCGTCAACACGGGAACCATCCGCTCCAGTTCGACCGATGGCTCCGATGCGGGCATTTTGTTCAACGGCGCCGGCAGTGTCACCAACAGCGGCGACATCGGCAGCCTTACAGGCGGCCTGGCCATCAAGTTCCAGGGCGCCGGCACGCACACGCTCAGCCTCGATACGGGATCGGCGCTTGGCGGCAACGTGCAGGGCGGCAGCGGCACGGACAATCTCGTGCTGCTCGGCACCGGCACCGAGAGCGCGGCCAGGTTTCTGGGGTTCGAGACATTGTCGATGCAAGGCGCCGACTGGACCATGACGGGCGTCGGTGCCTTTGCGACAAGCGCGACGGTCCAAGCCGGTGTGCTGCGTATCGAGGGGCAACTCGCCAGCCCGCAGATACAGGTGCTGTCGGGCGGCACGCTGGCCGGCACCGGCACCGTTGCCGGGGCGACCACGATAGGTTCCGGCGGCACGCTTGCGCCCGGCAATTCGATCGGTACGCTCAATGTGACCGGCGCGCTGACCCTGGCGCCGGGATCGTTCTTCGCGGTGGAGGCAGACGATGCCGGCCATGCCGACAAGGTGGTTTCGACCGGAGCCGCGATGATCCAGGGCGGCACGGTCAATGTGCTGGCGGCTGCGGGCAACTATGCACCGGCGACGACCTACACCATCCTGACCGCCAATGGCGGGCTCAGCGGGGCGTTTTCCGGCGTCACGTCGAATTTCGCCTTCCTGGCGCCGAGCCTGACCTATGACGCCAACAACGTCTATCTGACGCTCGACCGCAACAGCATCGATTTCGGCGCCATCGGCGGCACGCCCAACGAGCGGTCCGCCGGTCACGGCGTCGAGTCGCTGGCTTCGGGAAACCCGATCTACGACGCGATCCTGCCCCTCGATGCGGCTTCGGCTCGCGCTGCCTTCGACATGGTCTCGGGGGAAATCCATGCCTCGACGCGGACAGTTTTGATGGAAGACAGCCGGTTCGTTCGCGAGACGATGCTCGATCGGTTGCGTGCTGCCTTCACGGATGTGGGCGGAGTGCCGACGCCCGCGCTCGCTTATGCCGACGGTAACTCTGAGATAGACCCGTCGGACGGGAGCGGCGGCTTCTGGCTGCGTGGTCTCGGAGCGTGGGGGCACCGGGACAGTGATGGCAATGCCGCTGCCGTCAGCCGTGACATCGGCGGCTTCCTGGGCGGTGCGGACGGTCCCATCGGCGCCGGCTGGCGCATCGGCCTGATCGGGGGCTACAGCCGCTCGACGATCGAGGCCGGCGAGCGGGGCTCATCGGCAACCAGCGAGGACTATCATCTGGGCGTCTATGCCGGGACCGAATGGGGGGACATCGCCCTGCGGTCCGGTCTTGCCTACACGTGGCACGACATTGCGGCGCAACGGGCCGTCGCCTTCGGCGGGTTCGCCGAGACCCTGAAAAGCGGATATCACGCCGGCACGGCACAGGCCTTCGGGGAACTCGGCTACAGAATCGCGACGACGCGGGCCGCCGGCAAGGATATCGCCTTCGAACCCTTCGCCAATCTCGCCTATGTCAGGCTTTCGTCGGATGGCTTCGCCGAGAGTGGCGGCGAGGCCGGGCTTGGCGTTCAGGGCAGCCATGACAATGTCGCGCTGACGACGCTGGGGGTGCGTGTGGGCGCCGATGTCGACCTTGCCCGAGACACGAGGCTGGCCTTGCATGGCGTGCTGGGCTGGCGTCATGCCTTTGGCGACGCCAGCCCGGTCGCAACCATGAGTTTGCCCGGTGGAGCACCGTTCGACATCGCCGGAGTGCCAATGGCCGGCAGCGCGGCCATCGCCGAAGTTGGTCTCGACCTGGCGCTGAGTCCGTCGGCGAGGCTCGGTGTCTCCTACAATGGGCAATTCGGATCGGGCGGTACCGACCAGTCGCTGCGCGGCACGCTCACGCTGCGGTTTTGAATCACGAAAACCGCAGCCGGAACTAAAAGCTGATCTTCATGGCCGTGATGCGGTCCCAGAAGAGGGCGACCGATACCGCAAGGCCAACCAAAGCGCCGGCGGCGATCAAGCCAAGTCCGGACAGGAAAGCCGACCAGCCCTTGCCGCGCGTCGCGGCCCGCAGCGGCGGTTCCGCTTCCGCCACATCGGCGCGCTTCATTCCGGCCACGGCAGGTTCGACCCCGCCTTCCATCATCCTCTGACGCTCGACGATGCGCTCGGCGACATAGCGCGTCACGGAATCGGCGACCGGCTTCATGTCGGTCGATTCGGCGAGCACCACGCGGCCGATGCGGGTGTCCTTGAGGAAGCGGTAGGTGCGGCGGTCGCGCCCCATCGCGACATGGCTGACGGCGTCGATCCACAGGCGCGGTTGCAGTCCCGAAGAGACGACAAAGTCGAAACTGTCGATATCGGCAGGCACATCGGCGAAGACGGGGGCCAGTTCGGCGGCCAGCAGATCGAGCCGCATGCGATGCGCCTCGCGCATGTCGACGACGACATCGTCGCGGTCGGCGAAGGCATTCTTCACGTCACGGATGGCGTCGGACAGTTTCCTCGACTGGTCGATCTTCTCGCCTGCATCCTTCATCGGCGTTGCCTCGCGGGTTTGGTTAACAGGCAGTTAACACAGCCGCCGGCAAAATGCACTGGCGCGATCGAGGGGATCAGGGGGTGGGCCGGCCCGAAGACGCGGTCAGCCGGCCTCGGCAAGTTTCGGGCGCACGGGCCTGGCGCGGCGGTTGATGTTGCGCTGGATGATCCTGGCGACCAGATCGGGAGCCTCCTCGATCAGCATATGGCCTGCCGACAGCACGTGATGGACGTGGAAGTGCGGTGGCAGATCATCGGCCTGGGTGGAGGGCAGCACCGGATCGTCGCTTCCCCACACCGCCATCGCCGGCATGGACAGCGTGTCCAACTGATCGCGCGGGATGACGCCTTGCCGATCGTCCCTCGTCATGGCGCCGGCGATCTCGACGAGCTTCTCCAACTGGCCCGGCCGGTCGCGCATTTCGTGCAGCATGTGGGCCGTACCAAGCGCGGGCGGGCTGCCGGGGCCGGACATTGCTTCAAGGCAGGCAAGGATCTCCGGCAGGTGGCTGGCGGCTGCATAGCGGCGCAACAGCGGCCCATTGATCTCCGGGCCGAAGCCGCCCGGCGCCAGCAGGGTCAGCGATGCCACTTTCGCGGGCTCGATCAGGGCCATCAGGGTCGCCACCGCTCCACCCATCGAATGGCCAACCAGGTGGATACGTCTGGCCGCGCGCACCGCCGGGTCGGCCAGCACGGCCCTGGCCGCGATTTTCGCCGGGCCGGCGCCGGGGAAATCCAACGACAGGCCATGCCCAGGCAAATCGTAGGCAAGCGTACGGGCCAGGGGCGCGAGCACGGCGACAACATCGCGCCAGACATCGTGGCAAGCGCCAAAGCCGTGCAGCAGCACGATGGTCCTCGAGCCAATACCCTGTTCGGCGCAATAGAGCGATGAGGTCATGAAAGTGGGATGTTAACTGCAGGAAAGCTTCAAATGTGGCTGGATTGCTCCTTGTCCAGCATCATGACCAGTAAAGTTTTCGCGACTGCTTGCCGATGGGAAGCTGCTATCTGACGGGCCGGCACGACGAAAGCCGGCAAACCAACGGGATTGGCGCTCCGTTGCGCGAGCGCGGTGCTCAGCAATTCCGTTGGTCCAACAGCCTGATCCGCCGCACATCAGCTCGGATTGCCGAGCCCGGCGGCGCGCAAGGCGCCTACCAGCCGCTCGGTCAGATCGGCCGGATATTTCCGGTCGATGAAGGTCGCGCGCGGATTGGCCGCGAATTTGGGAAATTGCGCGGTCAGTTCATCAAGCAGCTTGCGCGCCTGCCCGTCCTGGCCGGCGATCCTGGCGCCGATCACCCTGGCCGCCAGATAATGCGACTTCGTCGCGGTCGTTCTGAGCGCGGTGCTGGCGATAGCGGCCTTGTTCATGTCGCCAAGCATGAACTCCCCGGCGAAGAGGCCGAAATCCCACCAGGTTGGATGGCCGCTGGAGGCATCGACCGCATGCGCCAGGATCGGCGTCCCCTCGGCATAGCGGCCGGCGAAGATCAGCCCGTAGCCGTAGGCGGCGGCCATGGCGAGATCGTAAGGATTGAGGTCATGGGCCTTGCGCATCCAGCGCAATGCCTCGTCGGCGTTGCCGAGGCGCGAATTGATATAGCCGTAGGCGCGATGCGCGTAGGGGCTGGTCGGCCCCATCTGGACGGCCCGGTGGGCAAATGTCACGGCCTTCTCGATCGTCGCGTCCGGCGGATAGGCATAGTGATCGTTCACCGCCTCCAGATGGAGAGAGGCAAGCTCCGAATAGACCAGCGGCGACCGCGCTCCATGGTTGGCAAGGGTTTCGAGGCAGCGATAGGCGGCCTCGTGGGTCCTGGCGTTCTGGTCGAGATAATATTTGTCGTTGAGCAACAGGCATTGCGTGAGGGCGGTTTGAATGCCGGCCTGCTCGATGTAGCTGTAGATCGTGCCGGAGGCGGGCAGGGCCGAACTCAATATGCCGGCGATCCGGTCCTCGACAGCGGATGGCGCGCTGTCGGCGGCGGTCAGATTGCGCGACAACAGCACCCGGCCGGTCGCCACGCTCTGCAGTTCGATGGTGATGTCGCCCGCGCCCGGTCCGGGCAGGACATCGAAGATGAAACTCGTCGCACTGGTGACCGGGTCGACCTTGTTGACGGTGTCGCGGCCGATGAAGTCGATCGTGTCGAAGCCGCTCAGGCCGGCGCGCAGCGAGGCCGCGACGCGGCTGGCATCCGGGCCGCTTGCCTTGACGGCGATATAGACCAGCGGCAGGGCTTCGCTCATCGGCGATGGCGTGATGCTGGCGGTGAGGCCGGCAGGCTCGGCCGTGGCCGGAATGTCGCCACCGGCCAGCAGCGCGCCGCCGCCCTGGCGCAGGATCAGAACGCCGAGCATGGCGATGACCACCGCGATCGCAATCCAGAAGAATCTGAGATGGTTCGCCACCGAGGGCGCCGGCATGGTCGCCCGCGATGCCACCGCCACGGAGGCATCGTGGGCCGCGGCGGGAGATTCGGATGGGGCGCTCGGCGCCGCCGCCTGCACGGCAGGTTCGTCGGCTTCCGGCAAGCGGATCGCGTTGAGTTCGTAGGCCGGGACATAGCCGCCGCGCGGGATGGCGATGCGCACCGGCTCGGCAATGCCCTCATTGGCGAAATACTGCTGCAGCAATTCGCGCAGCCTGCCTGCCTGCACGCGCACCACGGCGTCGGTCGACGGATCGAAATCGCCGTCCTTGCCGAAGACGTCCATGGCGATGGAAAAGCCCTTAAGCCTGTCGGCTTCGCCGGCCTGTTCGCGCTCGACAAGATAACGTATCAGCTTGCGCGCGCGCTCGGACCTTCCGAACGTTTCGCTGGCAAGCAGTCGCTCCAGTGTCTCGCGCACTGCGGGGGCGGCAGGCGTGGCATGCTGCAAGTGTCGATCCTCTCGAAGTCGGCACAGGTTAAGGCGCGATCATATAGCGCCCGCATCGCCACACAAGTGTACAGCGATTATGCGATCGCGTACCTAACCGGATAATTTTCCGGTGGTTAATGGCGCAGGCCGGCATGGGCCGCCGGACAGCCGTCGAGGGATACGGCCAAGGTCTTGTTCGAGTTGACAAAATGGCGACGCGAGAGGCGATCGGGCCTCTCGCGTCGGCGAGGCTGAGCGCGCTAGCGCGCCTTGCGGCCCACGATACGGTTGGCGGCCGAGGTCACGGCTTCCAGGGAAGCGGCGACGATGTTGGTGTTGATGCCGGCGCCGAACAATTTGCCGCCGGGATGCTCCATCTCGACATAGGAAATGGCCGATGCATTCGAGCCGCGCTGCATCGAGTGCTCGGAATAATCGAGCACCGACATCTCGATGCCGACATGGCGCGACAGCGCGTCGACGAAGCCGTCGATCGGGCCGGTGCCGGTGCCTGATATGGTCACTTCCTTGCCATTGTCGAGGATGATCGCCTCGACCACGCGCCGGCCCTTGACCGCCGTGTCCGGGTAGGTCTGGTGGTCGACGAATTTCAGGCGCGCGCCGGGCTGGTCGACATAGGTCTCGAGGAAGCGCTCGTAGATGCGCCTGGCCGGCACTTCCTTGCCCTCGGCGTCGGTGATCGCCTGGATCGCCTGGCTGAACTCGATCTGCAGGTTGCGCGGCAGATTGAGGCCGTAGTCGGCCTGCAGAACATAGGCGATGCCGCCCTTGCCCGACTGCGAGTTGATGCGGATGATGGCCTCGTAGCTGCGGCCGACATCGGCCGGGTCGATGGGCAGATAAGGCACTTCCCAAAGGCTGGTGTTGGCCTTCTTCAAGGCCTTCATGCCCTTGTTGATGGCATCCTGGTGCGAGCCGGAAAAGGCTGTGTAGACGAGTTCGCCGACATAGGGGTGGCGTTCCGAGATCTTCAGCTGGTTCGAATATTCGTAGACGTCCCTCATCCGGTTGATGTCGGAGCAGTCGATGCCGGGATCGACGCCTTGCGTGTACATGTTGAGCGCCAGCGTGACGATGTCGACATTGCCGGTGCGCTCGCCATTGCCGAACAGCGTGCCCTCGACGCGGTCGGCGCCAGCCATCAGGCCGAGTTCGGTGGTGGCGATGCCGGTGCCGCGATCGTTGTGCGGATGCAGCGAGATGATCAGGTTTTCCCTGTTGTCGAGATTGCGGCACATCCATTCGATGCGGTCGGCATAGACGTTGGGCGTCGACATCTCGACCGTCGAGGGCAGGTTGATGATCAGCTTGTTGTCCGGGGTCGGCCGTACGATCTCGCTGACGGCGTTGCAGATCTCCAGCGCGACTTCGAGTTCGGTGCCGGTAAAGCTCTCCGGCGAATATTCGAAGCGGTAGCCGCCGCCGGCCTTGGCGGCCATGTCGGTGATCATCTTGGCCGCGTCGGTGGCGATGCGCTTGATGCCGCCGACATCCTTCTCGAAGACGACGCGGCGCTGCAACTCGCTGGTCGAATTGTAGAAATGCACGATCGGGTTGGTGGCGCCGTTGAGCGCTTCGAAAGTGCGGGTGATCAGTTCGGGCCGGCACTGCACCAGAACCTGCAGCGAAACGTCGGCGGGGACGTTGCCCTGCTCGATGCACCAGCGGGCGAAGTCGAAATCGGTCTGCGAGGCCGAGGGAAAGCCGATCTCGATTTCCTTGAAGCCCATGTCGAGCAACAGCGCGAACATGCGCGCCTTGCGCTCATGGCCCATCGGGTCGATCAGGGCCTGGTTGCCGTCGCGCAGATCGACCGAGCACCAGATCGGCGCCTTGTCGATGACTTTCGAGGGCCAGGTCCGGTCGGTGAGGCCGACGGTGGGATAGGGCTGGTACTTGCGGGCCGCGTCCGGCATGCCTCGGGCTGACTGCGTCATGCCGCTTGCGGCCTTGGCCGTGTCGGCCGCGGCGCGGATTTCTTCTCGTGCGTTCATCGTCTTGTTCTCCCGGCGGCCCTCGGATCCGCCTTCAGGCGGATTGGTGGCGAGCGGCGCCTTTACCAGATTTTCGTTCGCTTGATGTGACTGCCAATTTTGAGACTGGCCAAGGAGCATGCGCTTGCGCGGCGGTTCGACCGCCGGGCGCTCCTTCAGCGAACCCGGCGATCGCCGATAAGGCCGAGAAGAAGGAGCGTCGAGGCGAGCGCGCGAACGGTCTCGCCGGCAAAGCCGGTCTGACGGGAAGCGGTGGTGGCGCGCGTGTTCATGGCGGTTCTCATACAGGAGCGGCCTGTGGGAGGCAAGCCGGGCTGCTTCTTGTTGAATGTTATCCCTAACGCGGATGCTCTTCCCCGCGCCTCGCAAATGCGCCAGACTTGGGCGACGGAAGGGCTGCGGTGCCTTGCCGCCGGTAGGGGGTGTCCATGAATTTCGTGTTCTTCTCGCCGCATTTTCCCGCCAACGGCGCCGATTTCTGCGACCGGCTGAAGAAGGCCGGCGCCACCGTGCTCGGCATCGGCGACGCGCCCTATGACAGGCTGAACGGCAAGCTGAAGACCGCGCTTTCGGAATATTACCGCATCGCCGACATGGAGGATTACGACGCGGTGTTCCGGGCGATGGGCCATTTCATCCACAAATGGGGGCGCATCGACCGGTTCGAGTCGCTCAACGAGCACTGGCTGGAACTGGAAGCCAACATCCGCACCGATTTCAATATCTACGGCACCAAGCTCGATTTCGTGAAGAACCTGAAGCGCAAGAGCCGCATGCGCGCCTTCTTCCGCAAGAGCGGCGTCGAAACCATCGCGCAGCGCAAATGCTCCGACCGCGCGGGCGCCATGACCTTCATCCGCCGCGTCGGCTATCCGGTGGTGGTGAAGCCGGATTCGGGCTCAGGCGCCTCCAACACGTTCAAGATTTCCAATGCCGGGGAACTCGACCAGTTCTTCAGGGACAAGCCGGAGGATGTGAGCTTCGTCATGGAGCAGTTCATCGAGGGTTTGGTGGTGACCTATGACGGGCTGGTCAACCGCGACGGCGAAGTGGTGCTGGCCGCGAGCCACCGCTATGACCAGAGCGTCATGGAAGTGGTCAACAAGGACCGCCACATGAGTTACACCTGCTTTCCCCGGATCCGGCCCGCCGTCGAGGAGGCCGGCCGCAAGATCCTCAAGGCGTTCGACGTGCGCGAGCGCTTCTTCCACATCGAACTGTTCGAGACCAGGGACGACCGCGTCATCGCGCTGGAGGTCAACATGCGGCCGCCCGGCGCCTGGATGACCGATGCGATCAATTACACATTCGACATCGACGTCTATGCGGCATGGGCGGACATGGTGGTGAAGGATGCCGCCGGTGGCCCCTATGAGGGCAAGTATTTCACCGCCTATGCCAGCCGCAAGCGCCACCTCGACTATTTGCACAGCCATGCCGACGTGCTAGCGGCGCACCGCGACAAGATCGTCCACCACCAGGCCATCGAAGAGGTTTTCAGCCGCGCCATGGGAAATTACGCCTACCAGATGCGCTCCAAGGACCAGGCGGCGCTGCGCGAAGCGGTCGCCTATATCCACGCGGAAAAGGCTTGAGGCGATGGACATCTCCTATCACAAGGCCTTTGCCCGCAATCTCGGCCGCGACATGGAATACAAGCGCTACGGCCATGCCGGGCGCCCCGTCGTGGTGTTCCCGACCTCGCAGGGCCGGTTCTACCAGTTCGAGGATTCCGGCGGGGTGGGCGCGCTGGCGGAGTTCATCGACACCGGGCGCATCCAGCTGTTCACGGTCGACGGCATCGATTCGGAATCCTTCTTCGACAAACGTGCCGATGCCGCGCACCGCATCGGCCGCCACGAGGCCTATTTCCGCTATGTGCGCGAGGAGGCTTTGCCGGAGTTCGTCGCTGTCGCCGCGCAGGCCAATGGCGGACGCAAGCTCAAGCCGCTCTTTTCGGGCTGTTCGATGGGCGGCTACCATTCTTCGAACTTCGTCTTCCGCTTTCCCGAGCTTGCCAGCGGCGTCATTTCCCTGTCCGGCGTCTATTCGGCCCGCGACTTCTTCGGCAAGGCGCTCGACGGCGATATCTTCTACAATTCGCCGCTCGACTATCTGCCCGGCATCGTCGATCCGAAGCTTCTGGCCCGGCTGAAGGCGCTGAGGATGATCTTCTGCTGCGGGCAGGGCGCGTGGGAAGAGCGCATGTTGGTCGAGACACGCGAGCTCGAACAGATCCTGCGCGACAAGTCGATACCGGCCTGGGTGGACTATTGGGGCGGCGACGTCAGCCATGACTGGCCGTGGTGGCACAAGCAACTGGTCTATTTCTTCGGCCGATGGCTGGATGAAGACCTGATGCACAGGCTGGACTAAGGCATGTAGCTGGATGACAACACCCGACCCTATCAGCCGTTTTGTCGAGGCGACCAACAAGGGCGATACGCAAGCCTTTCTGGCCACCTTCGCCGAGGATGCTTTCCTGAGCGACTGGGGACGGTCTTTCCGGGGCCGCGAGCAGATCGCGCGCTGGAACCAGTCCGACAATATCGGCGTGAAGTCGCATCTGCGCATTGTCGGCATCACTCCGACGGAGGGCGGCTACCGGGTCCGCATCGCGGTCAAGGGCGAGGGCTTCAACGGCGAAGGCGACATGGCCTTCACCCTTGACGGCGATCGTATCGCGAGCCTTGTCATCACCTGACATCGGCCGCCTATACTTCCTGGCAGGCCGGCAAGGCCGCTGCCTCGTGTTGCGGCGCCGAGCCTCGCCGCAGTCCGACAAAGACGACAAGGGCCGCCACGACGGTGATCGCCGCCAGCACGATCAGCAGCCGATCGAAAGCGGTCTCGTAAGCCTGGACCAGAATGGCGGCGCCGGCCATCGGCAGATGCATTGCGGTTGCGCCGACATTGCCCGTTATCAGAAGCTGGGCGGCGGTGGCGGCATCCGCCGAAGACGCCGCAGCAGCGGCCGCCAGCTGTACAGAGGTAAAACCCGACAGGATCGCCATGACGATCGCCAGCGCCACGCCTTCGCCGGCGACACGGGCGGTGTTGAAGATGCCGACCGCCATGCCGGCGCGCTCCGTCGGCACGACGCTGACGGCCAGCCCGTCCATGAGCCCCCAGGGCAAAGCGATGCCGATGCCGATCAGTGCCAGCGGCGCCACCAGCGCGATGCCGGCCGATGGCGTCAGGCTCAGCCAGACAAGGCCGGCGGCGGCGACAAACAGGCCGACGCCGCAGATCGTGGCCGGAGCGATCCGGCGTGCCGCCTGGCCGGCGAGCAGAGGCAGGATCAGCAACGGCCCGGACAGGCAGATCATCAATTGCCCCGCCTTGATCTCGCTCATTCCTTCGATGGCGATGAAGCGGATCGGCAACAGAACTAGCAGGACAACGAAGCCATAGGCCGGGGCGGCCGCCAGGAACTGGACGCCAACGAAGCGCGGGTAGCGGAACAGGCTGAGGTCGAGCATCGGCCGGCTTACGCGACGCTCGACCACGACGAAGGCGATGAAGAAAAGGCCAGCCACCGCCAGCAACGCGACGACGAGGCGATCGGTCCAGCCGCTCTGCGGCGCCTGCAGCACGCCATAGGTCAGCGAGGCCAGCGCCACGGTGAAGGTACCGGCGCCGGCCCAGTCGAGGCCAGTGGCATCCGGATCGCGCGTTTCCTTCATGGCGCGCAGGCCAAGGGCAGCGGCGGCAACAGCCAGTGCCGCAACCAGAATGAAGATCGAGCGCCAGCCGAATGCCGAGATGAGCAGGCCCGACGCGATCGGGCCGAAGGCAAGCCCGATGCCGAAACTGGTGCCGAGGAAGGAGAAGGCGCGCAGCCGCGACGGCCCCTCGAATTCCTGGGCAAGCGCGGAGGCGCCGCCGGCGAAGGCGGCGGCGCTGCCCAAGCCTTGCGCGGCCCGGAAAACATCGAACCAGACGATGTCGGACGCCAGCATCGCGCCGAGCGACGCCAGGACATAGAGGCCGAGGCCGGCGAGGAAAATGCGCTTGCGGCCATGGTTGTCGGCAAGCGCACCCGCCGCCATCAGGCCGGCGCCGAAAGTGAGCATGAAGGCGTTGGTCACCCAGTTGAGCGCGATCGGGCTGCCGCCGAGATCGGCCGCGATGCGGGAAAGCGCTACGGCCGGCCCGGTGAAGGTCAGGGGCATGGTCATGGCGGCAAGGCATACCGATGAAAGCACGAGCCATCTGCCGGCCGAGCCGGTTGTGGTGTTCAAGGTCATGGATTTTCCTATCTGAAGCAGCATCGGCCGGCATGCCGCATGGCTGGGCGCCCGGCCTCCACAACAAGATAGGACAGCGACATTTCCGGCAAAATAGTATTAAATTTCCTGATATACCGGACAAAAATGCTCGAATGGAGAAGCTGGATGGATCGCCTCAATGGCCTGCTGGCGTTTGCCCGCACTGCGGAGTTCGGCAGCTTCATTGCCGCGGGCCGGGCGCTTGGCATTTCGGCCTCCGCTGTCGGCAAGAGCGTCGCAAGGCTCGAACAGGAACTCGGCGTGCGGCTGCTGCAGCGCTCCACGCGGCGGATCGGCCTGACGGAAGAGGGCGCGCTGTTCAACGAGCGGGTGCGCCGCATCCTCGACGATATCGACGATGCCGAGGCGATGCTGTCGCGCACGCGCGAGGCGCCGCGCGGACGGCTGCGCGTCTCGACGCCGATCGTCACCTATCACCTGCTTTTGCCTGTCTTGTCGCAGTTCATGGCGCTCTATCCGGAAATCGAACTCGACCTCGATTTCAACGACCGTATCGTCGACGTCATCGAGGAAGGCATCGATGTCGCCATCCGCAGCGGTGAACTGCCCGATTCACGGCTGGTGGCGCGGCCGGTCGTCGCCTTTCGCATGTTGCTTTGCGCGGCGCCTTCCTATCTCGACCGTCATGGAACTCCCGGCATGCCGGCGGATCTCGTGGGGCATTTCGGCATAAATTTCCGCTATCTCAACAGCGGCAGGCTGCTGGACTGGCCATTCATCACGGGCAGCACCCAGCCCGAGATCCGCTCGATGCTGACCTGCAACAATATGGAAGCGTTGAAGGGGGCAACGCTTGCCGGTCTCGGCATCGCCTGCATGCCCGATTTCCTGGTCCGCGAGGCACTGGACGATGGACGCCTTCGCGTCGTGCTGGACGATCATGTCGATGGGCGCGGCCAGTTCCGGATGTTGTGGCCATCGAACCGGCATCTGTCGCCGAAGGTGCGCGTCTTCGTCGATTTCCTGTCCGAGCGATTTTCCGGCGCGCGGCAGCCTGTCGCCGCGCCGAACCCGGGGTGACGGCCGGTTCACGGTGCCGTAGCTTCGCAAGGCAAGGCTGGAGGTCAGCCGGGAAGAGGTGTCCGACGATGCAATGGATCGACTATCTGTCCTATCTGGCCGGTGGCGCCGTGCTGACCAATGCCGTGCCGCATTTCGTCAGTGGGGTGATGGGAAAGCCATTTCAAAGCCCCTTCGCCAAACCGCATGGGCAGGGACAGTCTTCGTCAACGGTGAACGTGCTGTGGGGCTTCCTGAACCTTGTGATCGGCTACGTCCTGGTGATGCGTGTCGGCAGTTTCGACCTTCGCGCCACGGGCGATGTCGTCGCTCTGGGCCTCGGCGTCCTTCTCATGGGGGTTGTGATGGCGCGCATGTTCGGGCGCTTCAATGGCGGCAACTTCCCCGTCGATGGATGAGCCTGGTACTGCTGGCCCAGTTTTAATATGATAAAGTAAGTCAAGTTTTTCTGGAAACTCCGGCGCCGCTGTGGCATGGCCAGTCACGGTGGCGGAGCCTTCCTGTCCTGGCGGCTTCGTTGCATGGCAATCGAAGGATTTGAGCTATGGACCAGTTGAGCGCGCAGACCCGCATCAGCGATGCGGCGGTCAGGTCAGCCATCGAGCATTTGCGAGCCGAGCACGGCGAATACGAAATGCCGGCCAATACCGCCGATCAATGGGAACTGCATCTCTATTACGGATCGCTGAGCGCGACGCTCGACGGCGACGCGATGCTGGTGCGCGTGGCGGCGACCGACGAGACCTGCCTTTCCTACATGAAAATGACGGTCGCCGGCCATGTCGCGCAACGTCTCGGCACCGCAAGCGGACTGCGCTGGCAAGGTGATGGCCGCGACGGCGGCACGCCGGTGTTCTTTCGCGAGATCACGGTGGTATCGTCGGCGCCCATTTCCCCGCACATGCAGCGCCTGCGCTTTCATGGCGACGATCTCGGCCGGTTCGCCCATGGCGGCATGCATATGCGCCTGCTGCTGCCGCCGTCCGGCAGGCCTGCGGCCTGGCCGGTCATGGGCGCCGACGGGCTGATCGTATGGCCCGGGGGCGATGATGCCCTTGTCGTGCGGGCCTACACGATCCGGGCGATCGATGTCGAAGGCGGCTGGCTGGACGTCGATTTCGTGCTGCATCCCGGACAGGACACGCCGGCGGCGGCCTTCGCGCAGAACGCGCGGGCAGGCGATGTGATCGGCATGATCGGGCCGGGAGGCGGCGAGGCGCCAAAGGCGCGGTCGGTGCTGCTGGTCGGCGACGATACGGCGCTTCCGGCCATAGCCAGAGTGCTCGAAGATCTGCCGCGATCGGCCCGCGCCCAGGCGCTGATAGAAGTCGACAGCCCCGACGACCGGATCGCGCTGCCGCAGGCGGCAAACATCGGTGTGTCCTGGCTCTATCGCCAGGGGCGGGAAGCCGGGACCGCCGGGCTCTTGCCGAAGGCCTTGCGCGAGCAAAGCCATATGGCGCTGGGCGAGGATCTCTATGTCTGGGCCGGTTGCGAGTTCGCTGACTTTCGCGAGATCCGCAAGATCGTGCGCAAGGAATGGGGGCTGCCGCGCGACAGGCACATGGTGACCGCCTATTGGCGGCGTGGCGTTCAGGGCGAAAACGGGGCCGGCGAGGAATAGACAGGCGGCCAACGTACTTTGACGCCGGCCTTCCGGGTCACTTGGCCTCGGCCAGGCCGAAGCCGCCGACAGGATGGGTTTCCACCTGGAATTCGAAGCCGGCTATGAAGGGGCGCGCCTTGGCGATCGCCGCCTGCACCTCGGGGAGTTGCAAGGAGGCCTTGTGGCTTGCCTGGTCGGTCCACACTTCGGTCACCCAGATGGCGTCGGCGTCGACCGGGTCGGTGGCGATGATATAGCTCAGGCAGCCGGGCAGGGCGCCGGTGCTCGCACGCAGCACATCCATCACCGCGTCGCGCTGGCCGCGCGCCGCCCGCATCTTGCCGATCAGTCCGTACATTCCTTGTCTCCCCCTGGGGTTGGCGCGAAAGGCGTGTGCAGTGCGTCAGTATGCCGGTCGCCGGTCACGGCATCAACTGGCCGCCATTCACCTCGATAACCTGTCCGGTGATGTACCCGCTCAACAGGTCCGAGGAGAGGAAGAGATAGGCGCCGACGCAATCCTGCGCGGTGCCGGCACGCCCCTCCGGAATGGTGGCCACCATGCCCTTCATCTGCCCGTCGGTCGAATAGCGGTCGTGGAAGGGGGTGAGGATCACCCCGGGCGCCACCGCATTGACGCGGATGCCGAAGCCGATCAGTTCCTTGGCCATGCCGCGCGTGACATTGGAGACGAAGGCCTTGGCCGAGCCGTAGAGGCCGGCGCCGCCGCCGGCGCCGTTGCGCGCCGCGATGGACGAGGTGTTGACGATGAAGCCGCCCTGTTTCTTCAGCCATGGCATCGCCTTGCGCGAGGCGGTCAGCACCGAGCGCGCGTTGAGGTCCATCACCGCGTCGTAATGGGCTTCGGTCTGCTCGGCGTAAGGCACGCGGCCGAGCATGCCGCCGGCGTTGTTGACCAGTCCGTCGAGGCGGCCGAAATGCCGTGCGCTGTCCTCGACCACACGCTCGACATCGGCGGCCACGGAAAAATCACCCTGGACAAGGAAGACCTCGCCACCACGGTCGCGAATGGTCGTGGCCAGCTTTTCGGCGGCGTCGCGGCTCGAATTGTAGTGCACCGCGACACGGCATTTCTGTTCGGCGTAGGCAAGCGCAAGCGCCGCGCCGATGCCGGTCGAAGCGCCGGTGACCAGCACCGTCTTGCCGGCGAGATCGGGGATGCTGAGCCCGGAGGGAGTGGTCGTTGTCGCCTGCACTGTGTTCCTCCGGCCTTCGTACCCGTCCGTCACGGGCATCGCCACAGTGGCATCCAAGACGGTAACGCTTCAAGGCCTGAGATAGACGTAGCCCTGGCTTTGCAATTCGGCGAGCTTGACGACGCCGCCCTTGTCGGCGGCATGGAAGCCCTCGAGCAGGTCGGCGAGCGTGATATCCATGCCGTGCATCGTGTTGGCGCAGGCCTGCGGCTCCAGTCCCTGCTGCACCAGGCTGGCGAAGCGGCCGGAGACAGCGGCCGATATGCCCTGTGACTTGAAGCTGGCCAGGGCAGGCCCGTGCACGACCAGCACGATGTCGACATTGCCGCCGGTGCCCTCATAGTGGTTCTTGATGTTGCCGAGCACGAAATTGACCTTGTCCACGTCGCTCAGATGATAGGCGACCTTCAGCCTGGCGGGCTGGGTGGTTGCAGCCCGCGCGACCCGTAGTCCGAGAAGCGTTGCGCTTCCGGCAAGGGCCGCACGGAACATGTCGCGTCGGCGCATGGCATTCCTCCCTCGGCGATTTGCGTGGTTCCGGTCGCAATACTAGCATAGATTGACGTTACGTCCTGTCGATGCGGAGGAGGATCACATGGCGTTCACAGGCTGGAAGTCAGCGGCAGGTGCTGGATTTGCCGTTCTGTTTTGCGGACTTGCGGGGTCCGCCCTTGCCGACGAGGCGCTGAAGCTCACCGAACTCAGCCCGAAGGGGGCCGACGCCTGTTTCGGCCGTGTCTATGACGCGGCGCATCTCAAGGCGCATCCGAAGCAGAAGGTGGCGCGGATCTTTTTCTACTATGGCCATGATCCGGTCAGCCATCCGAATGAGGAGCCGGCCGCGAATTCGGATACCTCCTACAATGGTTTTCTCACCACAACGGTTCGCGGCGCCAAGGCGCCGCAATGGGCCGGCGGCTGGTGCAATCATGAGTCCGAGGACGGCAAATCGGGTGCGATCCGGTGCGGTATGGATTGCGACCGCACGCTGGCGTCGCTGAAGGTCGACGACAAGGGCCGGCTGATACTTTCGGGCCTGTCGCCCGATATCTATCTCGATCCGGATTCGGAGGAGCAGCTTGGCAAGGCGGAATATGCCAGGCAGGCGCTCGGCCCGGAGGACGATAATTTCCGGCTGGACCCGATGCCGGCGGCAACCTGTCAGGCCGAGTTCGCGCGCATCGATCCGATCGATCCGGCGCTCGGGCCGCCGCTGCGCGAAAGGCTGAAGCCGGATCAGCCTTTCTGCTACGGGCGTGACTACGATGCGGCGCATCTGGCCTCGCACCCCAACCAGCTGACGCAGTCGATCCGGGTGTTTCGCGGGCCGGTGGAACTGGCGTCCTTCGCCGCGGGCGGCGACGCCGCCAATTGGCCCGATGGCGCCGACGTCGCGGTCACAGTCACCACACGGCAGAAAGGCGCCAAGGTCACGCAGACCTATTCCTGCCAGGGCGAGGCGAACCAATGGCGCTGTGCGGCAAGCTCGAAGATGAGTGATTTCTCCTGCGACATCGCGCAGAAGGAAATCTTCCTCAAGCGCGGCGCGGACGGCACCATCATGCTGGCCAATCCCAACAGCAGCCTGGCGATCGTCGACCTGTGCTCGAAGGCTGCCGATGGCAAGACCAAGTCGGACGACAAGGTCTACCGGCTGGAGGCAATGCCGCAATCGGCCTGCGCGCCTTAGTCAGTATAGCAGCTATTTGGCAACGAATATGATGCGTCGCAGCTTTCTTGGTTTTCTGACGTCCTTGGCCTTCATCGGTTCCGCCAACGCTGAAGGCGAGGCTGAGGCTCGCAAGGCGGCCTCAACAGCACAGTTGAAGAGGGAGGGCGTGCCCTTCATCGACCATTTGCCGACGATCGAAACCGCAGCCGAAAGCCGGCGACGGACGACGAACGAGGTGGTTAAGCGTGCCATCGCGCTGGTGATCGTGGCCGTCAAAGGGGAGACCGATGATCGAAATCTTGTAAGCAAATTGATCAGCCAGTTTGGAGCAGAAGGGTTTCTTACGCCCAAAGAGCAAGCGTTTGTCGGTAACCCCGTTTCAACCGAGCAGGATCGCGCAAATTTTTTCTGGCGTTATGAAGGGGCCTTCGTAATGTTGTGGGCGTTGCAAGTCTTCAAAAATCTTGGGCGTCCAGATAAGCCTTGCGATGTGTCGCGTATGGCTTCGGTGTTGCGTGACCTCGATACGGAAGGCCTGCTCAAGCGGGCCAATTTGCGCCCGCAAAGCGACCTTCTCGATGCTGCCGATCTGATCTATCGGTACGATTGGGCTGTGGTGAATGCGCGGGTGAATGGGAAAGCTGCGCCGGCAGGATTGCAACAAGACGTGGTTGTCGAACGTCATTACGCGCTCAATTGGCTGATTGGATATATGGGGCAGGAATGGGATGACATCTCGACCGACACATGATGAGCCGGTCGCAAGCGAGGTGCTACTTTCGATCGAACTTCGCTTCCCGAGTTTGAATTGACGAAGTTAGACGGTTCACCTGACTACGGTTTTGCGGACGCCGCGGGTTACCCTCATGGCGGTAGTGGCGCGATCGATCCGGCGAGCCAGCAGATTCCCCGCCCGAGGATGATGCCCTGAGTTTTTCCTCAAGCAAACGGCACGGCCGTCGTGCCTTTAGGTAGCTTCGCCTCGTCGTCGGGCTCAACGTGAATCGTCACCCGCACCGAAGGTATCTCGGCCTTCAGCGCGTCCTCGATGCGATCGCAGATGACATGGCTGGTGCCGACCGACATGTCGGCGTCGACGACCAGGTGGAACTCGATGAAGGTGGCGCGGCCGGCGATGCGGGTCTTGAGGTCGTGCACCTCCATGGCGCCCTTGCAATTGGCCGAGATGATGTCGCGGATGCGCATGTGCTCGGCAGTGTCGACGGCACGGTCCATCAGGCCGTTCATGGACGAGCCGATGACGTGCCAGCCCTGCCACAGGATGTTGAGCGCAACGATGACGGCGAGCGCGGGGTCGAGGATACGCCAGCCGGTCAGGATCGCGCCGACGAGGCCGCCGAAGACGCCGATCGAGGTGACCACGTCGGTCATGATGTGATTGCCGTCGGCGACCAGCGCCGGCGATTTCGCGGCCTTGCCGGCACGGATCAGCAGCAAGGCCCAGAAGGCGTTGATGGCAGTGGCGACGCCGTTGACGGCAAGGCCTTCCCAGGGCTGTTCCAATTGCGCCTGTACCTGCCAGGAACGCCAGACCTCGTTCAGGATCAGAAGTGCGGCGACCACGATCAGCACGCCTTCCAGCACCGCCGAGAAATACTCGGCCTTGTGATGGCCGAAGGGATGATCCTGATCGGCCGGCTTGTGGCTGACCTGGATCGCCCAGAAGGCGGCGATCGAGGCGATGACGTTGACGATCGATTCCAGCGCGTCCGAATAGAGCGCGACCGAGCCGGTCAGGTACCAGGCGACGAGTTTCAGGCCGAAGACGATGGCGGCAATGGCGATCGACCAGAGCGCAAGGCTGGCGACCCTTTGCTTGGCCGCCATCCTGGCATCCGCGGCCATCGTGTTCCCGGCTTCGGCCATTGCGTCAGGCAGCCTTTTCCTTGGCCTTGCGCGGCAGGTGGGCGACGATGTTCTCGATGATGCGCATGCCGGCATTGTGGCCGAGCGTCATGATCGATTCCGGATGGAACTGCACCGCGGCGATCGGCTCCTTGCGGTGCTCGAAGGCCATGATGATGCCGTCCTCGGTTTCGGCGGTGACGAGGAAATCGTCGGGCAGCCGCACCGGATCGGCGAAGATCGAGTGATAGCGGCCGACCGTTACTTCCTTGGGCAGGCCCGAGAAGATGATGCCGGGCTTGGACACGCGAATGCGCGACGGCTTGCCGTGCATGGGGATGTGCAACTGCCTGAGCTCGCCGCCATAGGCCTCGGCGAGCGCCTGCAGGCCAAGGCAGACACCGAAGATCGGCAGGTCGCGGGCGCGCGCCTTCTTGATGGTCGCGGCGCAGTCGAAGTCCTTCGGCGTGCCGGGTCCGGGCGACAGCACGACGAGATCCGGCTTCAGCCGCTCGAACACTTCCTCGGGCACCGGCGAGCGCACGGTCGAGACATTGGCGCCCGTCTGGCGGAAGTAGTTGGCCAGCGTGTGGACGAAGGAATCCTCGTGGTCGACGAGCAGGATGTTGACGCCGTCGCCGACGCGCGCGGTGGCGCGCTCGGTGCTGGCGGAATTGCCTGACTTGGCGTCGCGGATGGCGGAGAGCATGGCGGATGCCTTCAGTTCGGTTTCGGCTTCTTCTTCCTCGGGAACGCTGTCGAACAGCAGTGTGGCGCCGGCGCGCACCTCTGCGATGCCGTCCTTGATGCGGATGGTGCGCAAGGTCAGGCCGGTGTTCATGTCGCCGTTGAAATTGACCATGCCGATGGCGCCGCCATACCAGGCGCGGGGGCTCTTCTCGTTCTGCTCGATGAAGCGCATGGCCCAGAGTTTCGGCGCGCCGGTGACGGTGACCGCCCAGGCATGCGACAGGAAGGCGTCGAAGGCATCCATGCCTTCGCGCAGGCGGCCCTCGATGTGGTCGACCGTGTGGATCAGACGCGAATACATCTCGATCTGGCGGCGGCCGATGACGCGCACCGAGCCCGGCTCGCAGACGCGCGACTTGTCGTTGCGGTCGACGTCCGAGCACATGGTCAGCTCGGATTCGTCCTTCTTCGAATTGAGCAGTTTCAGGATCTGCTCCGAGTCGGAAATGGCGTCATCGCCGCGCTTGATGGTGCCCGAGATCGGGCAGGTCTCGACGCGGCGACCGTTGACGCGCACGAACATTTCGGGCGAAGCGCCGATCAGATATTCGTTCTCGCCGAGATTGATGAAGAAGGAATAGGGCGAGGGGTTGATCGACTTCAGCTTGCGCGAAATCTCCGATGGCTGCGTCTCGCAACGCTCGTAGAACATCTGGCCGGGCACGACCTCGAACAGGTCACCACGCTTGAACGAATCCATCGCGCGGCGCACCAGATTGGCGTATTCGCCCGGTTCATGGTCGCCACGCGGGGGGATGCGGTCAGCGGTCCTGAACGGCTCGGCGATCTGGTCACGCGGCAGGCCTTCGGTTGAAAAGCCTTCGCCCGAATAGTCGTAACGGTCGGTCCAGGCCTTGGCCGAATAGTGGTCGACGACCAGGATTTCGTCGGGCAGGAACAGCACGAGGTCGCGCTGGCTCGGCTTGCGTTCGAGCTTGTAGTCGACCGGATCGAACTGGAAGGCGAGGTCGTAGCCGAAGGCGCCGTAGAGGCCGAGATTGGCGTCTTCCGCCGTTTTGAACAGAGCGGTGATGGCGCGCAGCACGGTGAACACCGAAGGCACGCGGCTGCGCTCCTCCTCGGTGAAGACGCGGCCGGGCTTGGCGACATCGAGGCGTATCAGCGTACTGGAGGTTTCGGCGATCGTGACGTCGGCGAGGGTGCCCAGGGCCTTGCCGATGACCGGCAGCAGCGCCTCGCCACGGCTGTTCAGCGCCTCGACGCGCATGGCGCGGCCACGCGCGGAAATGACCAGCGGCGGGTCGATGATGGCGGTGTCCCAGCGCGTGTAGCGGCCGGGATATTCGTAGTTGGAGGAAAACACCGCGCCGCGCCGGGAATTCAGCCCGTCGACATAGGCGTCGATTGCGCCCGCATAGGGCCGGTCGTGGCGCTCGCGGGTGATGGTGATGCCACCCGCCGTCACGAAGCTCTCAGCGCCGTTTTCCAGAACCTTCATCGTCATTGCCGTCTCCATCTGGCTTGTTGGGGCAACGGACCCGGGACTGGCTTGGAAAAAACAAATGGCCGCCCGGACATTCCGTTGCGGCCACCCTCTCTTTTCACGCGCACGCGTTCGAACAGGCCGCTGTCAGCAGGCCCACCACCAAATGGTCTTGGTCGAACGCATGTTCATGGGCAAATCCATAGCGGCGAAAAACCGGATGCGCAACTGATTTGACGGGCTTGTCCGTGGCCGCCGCTTCGCCCGCCCATGGCACATCGCCAGAGCCCGCGCCCCTGCCTAGATTGTTAATCCAACGTCGAGAAAACGGGAAAACACCGATGACCCAGCAGGTCGAGCGCGCACGGACATTCCATTCCCTCCACGTCAAGGGCAATCCCGTCGTGCTCTACAACGCCTGGGATCCGGGCTCGGCCAGGATCGTGGAGAAAGCCGGCGCCAAGGCGATCGCCACCGGAAGCTGGCCGGTCGCCGCCGCTTTCGGTTACGCCGACGGCGAGAAGATCCCGCTGGAGCTGGCGCTCGACAACATCAAGCGGATCGTGGCGGCGGTCGACCTGCCGGTCACGATGGACCTCGAGGGCGGCTATGGCGTCGAGCCGGAAATCGTCGCTCGCACCGTATCGCTTGCGCTGCAGGCCGGGGCCATCGGCTTCAATTTCGAGGATCAGGTGGTCGGTGGCAGCGGGCTGCACGATATTGCCGTGCAGGTGAAGCGGATCGAGGCGGCGGCAGCGGCGGTCAAGTCGTCAGGCGTCCCGGCCTTCCTGAACGCCCGCACCGACATCTTCCTCAAGGCCAAGCCCGATACACACGACAAATCCATGGTCGACCAAGCGATCGAGCGGGCGCGGGCCTATGAGCAGGCCGGGGCCAGCGGCTTCTTCGCGCCGGGGCTTGGCGACGAAGGTCTGATCGAGGCGCTCTGCAAGGCCACCGCCTTGCCGGTCAACATCATCGCGCTGGCGCACGTGCCGCCGCGCCAGCGCCTTGCCGAACTTGGCGTTGCCCGCATCAGCCACGGCCCGGTGCCATGGCGCCAGATGGCGGAATGGCTGGAGGCGAAGGCTCGGCTGGCCATTTCGGGGTAGGTCACGCCGATATTCAGGTGATGCCGGCCTGCGAACGATGGCCTCCTGCGCTTCCGGTGCTCACGTACTTCAAGTACGCTCCGCTCCGGTTCTCGGACGCCACCGTTCTCGACTCGGCCTGACCTGAATCTCGACATGCCCTGGGCGTTGGGACGTTAGCCTAATCCTCCAGCGTGCCCGACCTGGCGTCGGTGCTCTTCCTGTCGCCGGCCAGCTTCAAAAGATCCTCGCCGGTGCGGATGATGCGGCGCGAGCGGCGGGTCAGGATGATGCCGTCCTGAGGGGCGAAGACTTCGGTGCGGCCGTCGGCCTCGCCGGGTGCGTGCACGATGGTGGCTAGGCGCTGGCCCCGTTTGACGCGGTCGCCGGGCTTCACGTCGTAAAGGACAGCGCCGGCGCGGGGCGCCGGCATCATGTCGATGTTTTCGAGCGGCGTGACGACACCCTTGAAGGCGCCGGGCGCGGGCAGGGCGGCGTCTGATATCACGCCGCGCGCGACCAGCAGCCTGTAGAGCCCCTCGGCATCGGCCTTCGCCAGGGCGCCATCGACATCGAGGATGCCGCGATATTCGACCGTCGTGACGGCGCGCTTGTCGAATTTGGCGATGGCGGCGGGCGCGTTCTGGTAAGGCATGATCGAGGCGCCCTCGAAGGTACCGTCCGTGTCCTCGCTCCACAGCACCACCGCGTCGACGCCCATGGCGGCGGCGCAATCGGCCATGGCAGGCCACAGGCTGGTGTGGATGTAGAGATAGGCAAGGCCTTCGTCATCGCAGTGCAGGTCGATCACCATGTCGTTGCCCAGCGACAGCTGAACCAGCCTGGTCTTCAGCCGCTGGTCAGCGCCGCCATGCGCCGCGTTAGGCAGCAAGCTGGCGTCGGGCGCGGCCAGCAGCGGGAAGCCGCGGTTGAAGTTCGTGCGGGTGCCCAGATGGAAACGGCCCTGGTGCTCGCCGAAATGGTATTGCGCGCGGCCGATCGGGTTGGCCCAGGGCACGATGGTGATGTTGCCCTTGATGCGGCCTTCGGCTTCGGCCTTGTTCAAGGCCGGCATAAGCGCGTCTATGGCAACGACGCCGGGCAGTTCGCCGGCGTGCAGGGCGGCCTGCAGATAGGCCGAAGGCGCCGCCTTGTCGGCGCCGGCGAAGCGGAAGACGGGGAATTCGTAGGAGACGCCGTCGCTGTCCCCGGCGATGCGTTCGATCGATTTCTGCATGGCTTCCTCCCTGGGCAATGACAGGACATGCCCATTTGAAGGCGGCGATGTCGATTGGTCCAGCCCGGCGCGCTATGGGCGCAGGATTTGCCCTGGAACTGGAGGCGATGCCGTCACTCGCCGGCCGGCTGCAGAGTGGCCACCGGCGCCCGACGTTCCAGGGACTGCGAGAGCACTGCGACGGCCACCGCCAGCAAGGCGAGCACGCCGCCGACCAGCGGCAGATTGGCGTAGGAAACGCCTGCCGAAAGCGCCACGCCGCCGATCCAGGCGCCGCTGGCATTGCCGACATTGAAGGCACCCTGGTTGAGCGTGGCGGCGAGGTTCGGCCCTTCGGAGGCCGCCTCGACGACGCGGATCTGCAATGGCGGCACGACGACGAAGATCAGCAGGCCCCACAGGAAGACGACGCCGATGGCGACGCTGGCGATGGCGCCGAACTCGGTGAAGCCGACGAACAGGACCGCCATCAAGAGCAGCGTGCCGATGACGGTCGGCATCAGCTTCCAGTCGGCCAGCTTTCCGCCGATGACATTGCCGATGGTCATGCCGGCGCCGAACAGAAGCAGCACCCAGGTCACCGCCGAAGTCGACAGGCCGGACACTTCAGTGAGGTATGGCTTGATATAAGTGAAGACGGCGAACAGGCTGGCCGAGGCGAGCGAGGCGATCAGCATCGCCAGCCAGACCTGCAGCTTGCCCAGCACCCGCAACTCGCTGCGCAGGCCGCCGCTCGGCTCGGCGACGTTCGAAGGCACCAGCCAGGCGATGGCCGCGACCGAGATCAGGCCGATGCCGACCACGGCGAGGAAGGTGGAGCGCCAGCCGAAGGCTTCGCCGAGCGCGGTGCCGGCGGGAACGCCGAGGATGTTGGACAGCGTCAGGCCGGCGAACATCAGGGCGATGGCGCTGGCGCGCTTGTTGCGCGGCACGAGGCTTGCCGCCACGACCGAACCGATGCCGAAGAAGGCGCCATGGCCGAAAGCGGTGAAGACGCGCGCGGCCATCAGAAGCCAGTAATTGGGCGCGATGGCGCAGAACAGATTGCCGACCACGAACAGCGCGGCGAGCCCGACAAGCACCGGCTTGCGCGGCAGATGCGCGGTCGCCATGGCGACGATCGGCGCGCCGAAGACGACGCCCAGCGCATAGCCGGTGACCAGCAGGCCGGCCGAGGGGATCGACACGCCGAGGTCGGCGGCCACCTCCGGCAGCAGCCCCATGATGACGAATTCGGTGGTGCCGATGCAGAAGGACGCAATGGCAAGCGCAAGGATCGGCAACGGCATGAGACGTCCAGTCTGAATCGGTTCAATTTTGAGACTGCGCGAAGAGCCATGCCTGATGCAATGCATATTGCCGCATTGCAGCAATGCAGAAAGCTGGGAGCAGATGGAAAACGGGGCACCTCGGCGCCCCGCTGATGTTTATCCCTTCAAAGGAGCCCTCATGGCGTCTTCGGCAGGGCATAGGCGATGATGTAGTCGCCACGGTCCGGCGACTGGCGCGCGCCGCCCGCCGAGACGACGACGAACTGGCGGCCGCTTTCGGGCGAGGTGTAGGTCATTGGCGTCGCCTGCGCGCCGACCGGCAGGCGTCCCTTCCACAGTTCCTCGCCGGTGGCGACGTCGATGGCGCGCAGGTAATAGTCCTGCGTGCCGGCATAGAAGACCAGTCCGCCCGCCGTGGTGATGGGGCCGCCGAGCGACGGCATGCCGATCGGGATCGGCAGCCCGGTCTTCATGCCGAGCGGGCCGGTGTCCTGCAGCGTGCCGGCAGGGACCTGCCAGACCAGCTTGCTCGATTTCAGGTCGATGGCGCTGATCGTGCCATAGGGCGGCTGGTGGCAAGGCACGCCGAGCGGCGACATGAAGCCGTTCTTCAGGGCGCCATAGGGCGTGCCGAGCTGAGTGCCCAGGCCGTCATGCGCCGCCGACGGGCCGTAATTGTCGGCCACCGCGCGCGGCAGCAATTCGACGAATTGCGGCATGCGGATGTCGTTGACGATCAGATAGTCATTGGCTTCGTCGACCGAGGCGCTGCCCCAGTTCATGCCGCCATAATAGCCGGGGAACTGCAGAGAACGCGTCGGGCCCGGCGGCGTGAACTCACCCTCGTAGCGCAGCTTCCTGAAGCCGATGCGGCAGTAGAGCTGGTCGAACGGGGTGGCGCCCCACATGCGCGCTTCCGTGAACGGCTCGTCGCCGATCGAGGGCATGCCGACCGAATAGGGCTGGGTCGGCGACAGGAAGTCTTCCTTGGCGCCGCCATCCTGCGGCACCGGCTTCTCCTGTACCTCGGCGATCGGCTTGCCGTCGCGGCGATCGAGCATGAAGATCTGGCCGCGCTTGGTCACCTGGATCAGCGCCGGCACCTTGCCGCCCTTGCCGTCGGGCACGTCATAGAGCGCTGGCTGCGAGGGCAGGTCGTAGTCCCAGAGGTCGTGATGCACGGTCTGGAACTTCCAGCGTTCGCGGCCGGTGGCGATGTCGAGCGCGACGACGGACGCGGTGTACTCCTCCGCCGCTTTGGAGCGCTCGGCGCCGAAGAAGTCAGGCGTCGCATTGCCGGTCGGCAGGTAGACGAGGCCGAGCGCGTCGTCATAGCTCGGCGTCGACCAGACATTGGGCGTGCCGCGCGTGTAGCTCTGGCCTTCCGGCGGCAGTTTGGTGATGGCGGGGTTGCCGAGATCCCAGGCCCAGACCAGCTCGCCGGTCCTGGCGCTGAAGGCCCTGACGGCTCCCGAGGGCTCGCCGGTCTCGACATTGTCCCACACCCAGCCGCCGACCATGATCAGGTCGCGCATGACCGTGGGGGCCGAGGTCTGGAAATAGAAACCGGCCTTGACCTCGCCCATGCCCTGCTTGAGGTCGACGGTGCCGCCCTGGCCGAAATCCGCGCAGGGCTGGCCGGTCCTGGCGTCGATCTCGATCAGCCGCGCGTCGATCGTGGTCATGACGATGCGACTGGCGCAGACCGCCGAACTGCTGGCCGTCTGTGCATCGGCCGAAGGCTCGTAATAGCTAACCCCACGACAGCGCTGCCACAGCGGCGAGGCGGCCTTCGGGTCGAACTTCCAGTGTGGTTCGCCGGTCTCGGCGTTGAGCGCGTTGACGACATTTTTCGAGGAGCAGGTATAGACCGTGTCGCCGATCTGCAGCGGCGTGTTCTGGTCCTCGGCGCCCTTGGCCGGAATGTCGCCGGTGCGGAACGTCCAGGCGACTTTGAGGTCCTTGACATTGTCCCTGTTGATCTGGCCGATCGGGGCATAGCGCGTGCCGGCGGGCGTGCGGCCATAGTGGCGCCAGTCCGTGTTGCCGGTGGCGGCGGGAGCCGGGTTCGCGGTGGCCGCAACGGTTTCGCGGATCACGCCATGCGGCTGAAAGGCGTAAGCCGCGGTGGCGATCAGGCCGAGCACGAGAATGCCGGCAAGGGCGAAGGGACCGCGCTTGCCGCCGCCCGATGACGGAAACAGCGGCGCCAAGAGGAGCGCGACCACGGCCAGCACGGCAGGGGCGACCAGTCGCGGCACGAGCGGCCAGAAGTTCAGGCCGGCCTCCCACAGCGCCCAGGCGATTGTGGCGAGGAAGATGAGGATGTAGAGCCAGAAGCCGAACTGCCGGCGCAGCGCGTAGAGGAAACCGGAGATGATGATGCCGGCGCCGGCCAGTGCGTAGTACCAGGAGCCGCCGAGGCCGATGAGCTGGACGCCGCCATAGAGCAACGGCAGGCCGATGATCATCAGCACCAGGCCGAAAAGAACGAGCAGCCAGACGCCGCCGGAGCTGTTGGTATCTTGGTTTGACATGTCGGTCCTCACATTTTCCGGATGCGCTGCCTTGGGGTCGCGGCGGCCGGAAAGGGCCGTCAGAGCGATCCAGGGGCTCGGTCGTCTGCATCCGGTTTGGCGACGGGGGCTTCGCCATCAAAAAGAATTTTATCGCAACCTAATAGATAGGATGTTATCTTTTTCGCCATGCTCAAGCAAGACCCGGATAACGCCAGATTCGGCCAACTCGTTATATCAGTCGCAAGGCTGTGGCGGCGCGCGGCCGACAAGGCGCTCGACGATTGCGGCCTGTCGCACGCCACCGCCATGCCGCTGGTGATGCTGTCGCGGCTGGGCGATCATCTGCGCCAGGGCGTGCTGGCCGACCATCTCGGCTTCGAAGGGCCGTCGCTGGTGCGCATCGTCGACCTGCTGGTCGAGGAGGGACTGGTGATACGCACCGAGGACGCCGCCGACCGGCGTGCCAAGATCCTCTCGCTGACCGATGCCGGGCGCAGCCGCGTGACCGAGATCGAGCGCCTGCTGGCGGTGCTGCGCGCCGATCTGCTGAGCGATGTCGGCGCCGACGAGCTGAAGGGCGCCGTGCTGCTGCTTGGCCGGCTGGAGGCGAAGCTGACGGAACCGGAAGGCTGACGCCAGCCTCTCAGGCCAGTGGCTTCAGCTCCTGGGCGATGGTGACCAGCAGTTCCGAGACGGTGGGATGGATGTGGACGGCGCGCGCCAGCGTGTCGACCGGCGCCTTGGCGTACATGAGGTCGAGCACGCCATGCACCGCCTCGTCGCCGCCCGGGCCGAGCACCGCGCAGCCGAGGATTTCCCTGGTATCGGCGTCGACCACGATCTTCATGAAGCCCTGTGTCTCGCCTTTCTCGACAGCGCGCCCGACGCGGGTCATCGGCCGCTGGCCAACCAGCGCGCGACGCCCCGATTTCTTCGCTGCCGCCTCGGTCATGCCGCAGCGGCCGAGCGGGGGATCGATGAAAAGCCCGTAGGTTTCGATACGGTCGCTGACCTTGCGATCATTATTGTTAAGCAGGTTGGCGGCGACGATCTCATAGTCGTTGTAGGAGGTGTGGGTGAAGGCGCCCTTGCCGTTGCAGTCGCCCATGGCCCAGATGCCGGGCACGCTGGTGCGCAGCTGGTCGTCGACGATGACGAAGCCGCGCTTGTCGACTTCGACGCCGGCTCTGTCGAGGCCGAGATCGTCGGTGTTGGGGGTGCGCCCCAGTGCCAGCAGCACGTGCGAGCCGACCGCCGCCGGCTTGCCGGCCGAGAAGGTCACGGCGATGTCGTTGCCTGACTTGGCGAAGCCGATGTCGTCGGCGCCGACATGGACGGTGATGCCTTCGTTTTCGAGGATCGAGAGGATGGCGGCCGAGACGTCCTCGTCCTCGCGGCCGGTCAGGCGCGGGCTCTTTTCGATGACGGTGACGTCCGAGCCGAAGCGGCGGAACATCTGCGCGAACTCGAGCGAGATGTAGCTGCCGCCGACGACGACCAGGTGGCGCGGCAGGACGTCGAGGTCCATCATCGAGGAATTGGTCAGGTAGTCGATGTCGTGGATGCCGGGCAGCTCCGGCACCGAGGCGCGGCCGCCGGTGTTGAGGAAAATCTTTTCGGCGGTCAGAAGGTCGTCGCCGACACGCACCGTGTTGGCGCTTTCGAAGCGCGCGTGGCCGCGATAGAGAGTGCAGCCCTTCATGCCGGCGATCCATGTCTCCAGATTGCCGCGCGCGTCGTTGGTGACCTTGTCCTTGCGCGCCTTGATCCTTGCATAGTCGACGCCGACTGGTCCTGAGAAGGTCACGCCATAGTCGGCGGCGCGGCGGGCCAGATGCGCGGCATAGGCGCTGGCGACCATGGTCTTGGTCGGCATGCAGCCGGTGTTGACGCAGGTGCCGCCGACCAGCTTGCGCTCGATCAGCGCCACGCTCATGCCGGCATCGCTCAGCCGGCCGGCCAGCGACGGGCCGGCCTGTCCGGCGCCGATGACGATGGCGTCATAAGTTTTGGCGCTTGGGGTTTTCGCGCTCATGCCACCGCCGCCACGATCAGCAGGGCGCCGACGATGGCGACGACGTCCTCGATCAGGGCTGCCGGCAGGTCCTTGCCGAAAGCGGCGGCCAGCCGGCCACGCACCTCGGCGCCGCCCAGCGTGCCGATCACTGCGCCGATGATGCCGGCGATCAGGCAGATGACGGTGGCGCCGCCGGCCGCGCCGATCACCGCGCCGGTCAAGGCGCCCAGGACGATGCGGGCGCCGAACTGCTGCGGCACCTTGCGGCTCGGCGTCGACGGCAGCTGGTCGGTGATGAGCTCGACGATGGCGAGGATGGTGAAGATGCCGACGGCGGCCCAATGGCCCATGAAACTGGCCCAGGTGCCGGCGACAGGCAGCCAGCCGAGATAGGCGCCCCAGGCGACGGCCGCCGGCGCGGTCATGGCGCGAAGACCAGCAATGACGCCGATCAGAAGTGCTAAGAGATAGAGCATGTTGATCCCCCTCGATCCCGGGCCTGAACGCCCTGCAACCGGCAGGCTATCATAGGCCGTATATTTGGCCAGTACTTGCCACGGCGCTTTTCTGCTCGCCGTAACTGTGCTTTGGAATGACCCCGAACGGAGGCATTGCCATGGCTGAGAGCGAGCGCGCGAAAATGGCGGCCGGCGAATGGTATACCTGCCTCGATGAAGAGCTCGAGACGCTTCGCGGTGTGGCCGCGGATGCCGTGTTCGAGCACAACACGCTGCCGCCAAAACAGCGCGGCAATCTCGGCCCGGGCCTGCGGGCACTGCTCGGCGGCGTCGGCGAGGGCGCCCGCATCGAAGCGCAATTCCACTGCGCCTATGGCTTCAACATCTTTCTCGGCGATGGGGTCTTCCTCAATGCCGGCTGCACCATCCTCGACACGGCAAGTGTGCGGATCGGCAAGGGGACGCTGCTCGGCCCCAATGTGCAGATCTATTGCGCCGAGCATCACAGGCAAGCCGCAGGGCGGCAGGCCGGGCTGGAGATAGCGAGGTCGGTCGAGATCGGCGCCCATGCCTGGATCGGCGGCGGCGCCATCATCCTCGGCGGCGTCAGCATCGGCGAGGGCGCCATCGTCGGCGCCGGCGCGGTGGTGACGCGGGACGTGGCCGCCAACACGACCGTGGTCGGCAATCCGGCGCGGGCGGTCAAGCGGAGCTGACTTCGCCACCCGGGAATCAATAGGCCAGGGCGTGGCCCTCGCCATGATCGGCACGCCTCGAGAATTCGCGCCTGTATTGCGCGGGCGATGTCCTGAGACGCGCGGCAAAATGCTGGCGCAGCGAAGTGGCGCTGCCGAAGCCGGCTTCGAAGGCCACGACGTCCATCGATTTTTCCGTTGCCTCCAGCAACCGCCGCGCCAGTTCGATGCGCTGGCTGGTCAGCCAGTCGCCAAAACTGGTGCCGATCGATTTCTGGAAGCGGCGGGTGAAGGTGCGGCGGGTCAGGCCGGCGGCTTGCGCGACACTGTCGAGGCTGTGCGTTTCGCCGAGGCTGGCGCGAACCGCGTCGAGCGCCTGGGTGAAGCGATCGGCGTCAGCGCTTTTCGCCACCGGGCGCTCGATGAATTGTGCCTGCCCACCCTGACGATGGGGCGAGAGCACGACGTGGCGGGCGAGCCGCAATGCCGCCTCGGCGCCGTAGCGGGCGCGCACGATGTGCAGGCAGCAGTCCAGCCCGGCGGCGACGCCCGCCGAGGTGACGATGTCGCCATCGTCGACATAGAGCACGTCGGCATCGACGGCGACGTCCGGGTGGAGCGCCTGCAACTGGTCCGTATAGGCCCAATGGGTGGTCGCCTTGCGTCCCGACAGAAGGCCGGCGGCGGCGATGGCGAAGGTGCCGAGGCACAGGCCGACGATCAGCGCGCCGCGCCGGTGCGCACGGCCAAGCGCGTCCCTGAATGGCGCGGCCAGAGGCGCCTCGAGATCCTTCCAGCTCGGGATGATAACGATATCGGCGTCGTCGAGCGCGGACAGGCCGTGCGGAACCAGGATGCTCAGCCCGGCATCCGTCTGGATCAATCCTTCCTCGACCCCGCAGACGCGAAAGTCGAAGCGCGGCAGGCCGAGCCTCGTGCGGTCCGCGCCGAACACCAAGCAGGGAACGGAGAGGTGGAACGGGCTGATGCCGTCGAAGGCGAGCACGGCAATGATCGGAGCGGTCATGGGCATTTCCTGGAGTGGATGCGGATTGTCCCAATTCTTTCGAATGATGTCAATCGGGCCACTTCTGGTAGTTCGGCAAGCAGCCTATTTTCGTAACATTCAATTCAAGCCCTGAGAGGAAAGCACCATGTCCGACCCTGCCAACGCCACGCCACGCCGGGCGCTGATCGTCATCGATGTCCAGAACGATTACGATGGCGGCAACCTCGCCATCCAGCATCCGCCGTTCCGTGACAGCGTCGTCAATGTGGCGCGCGCCATGGATGCGGCTTCCGCCGCCGGCATCAAGGTGGTGGTCGTCAAGCAGATGGCGCCCGAGACCTCGCCGATTTTCGCCAAAGGCAGCCATGGCGGCGAACTGCACCCCGAGATCGCGAAGCGTGGCCGTGACCACTATGTCGAGAAGATGCTGCCTTCCGCCTTCACCGGCACCGACCTGGAAGACTGGCTGCGCGCCAATGCCATCGATACGATCACGGTCGTCGGCTACATGACGCATAATTGCGACCTGTCGACCATCATCCACGCCGTGCATATGGGCTTCGCCGTCGAGTTCCTGTCGGATGCGACCGGCTCGGTGCCCTACGCCAACAGCGCCGGCTATGCTTCGGCCGAGGAAATCCACCGCGTGGTGACCATCATCCTGCAGTCGCGCTTCGCCGCCGTGGTCAAGACCGCCGAATGGATCGATGGCCTGGAGAGCGGCACGCTGCCGGAGCGCGATACGATCTATGGATCCAACCAGCGGGCGCTGGCGCGCACCGCGGCGTAGGACGGTCCACAGAAAAGGGCGCCGCAGCGATGCGGCGCCCTTTCTCGTTGGGACGGCAAAGGTCCTAGAACAGGCCTTCGATCTGGCCGGCCTCGTTGAGGAAGATCTTTTCCGAGGACGGCGCCTTGGGCAGGCCGGGCATGGTCATGACCTCGCCGCAGATGATGACGACGAAGCCGGCGCCCGCCGAAAGCCTGACCTCGCGCACCGGCACGGTGTGGCCGGTCGGCGCGCCGCGCAGGTTCGGGTCGGTCGAGAACGAGTACTGGGTCTTGGCCATGCAGACCGGCAGGTTGCCGTAGCCGGCGTCTTCCCAGGCCTTGAGCTGGTCGCGCACCGACTTGTCGGCGATCGCTTCCGAGCCGCGATAGATGCGCTGGACGATGGTGTTGACCTTGTCGAACAGCGGCATCGCATCGGGGTAGAGCGGCGCGAACTGCGAGGCGCCGGATTCGGCAAGCGCCACCACCTTGTTGGCGAGGTCCTCGATGCCGGCCGAGCCGTTGGCCCAGTGCTTGCACAGGATCGCCTCTTCACCCATCGCGGCGACATAATCCTTGAGCGCCTGGATCTCGGCGTCGGTGTCGGAATAGAAGTGGTTGATGGCGACCACCGCCGGCACGCCGAACTGCTTCACGTTCTCGATGTGGCGGCCGAGATTGGCGCAGCCCTTCTTCACCGCCTCGATGTTTTCCTTGCCGAGGTCTTCCTTCTTGACGCCGCCATTCATCTTCATGGCGCGCACGGTGGCGACGATGACGGCGGCAGCCGGCTTGAGGCCCGCCTTGCGGCACTTGATGTCGAAGAATTTCTCGGCACCGAGGTCGGCGCCGAAGCCGGCTTCGGTGACGACATAGTCGGCGAGCTTGAGCGCCGTGGTGGTGGCGACGACCGAGTTGCAGCCATGCGCGATGTTGGCGAACGGGCCGCCATGCACGAAGGCCGGGTTGTTCTCCAGCGTCTGCACGAGGTTCGGCTGCATGGCGTCCTTGAGCAGCACGGCCATGGCGCCGTCGGCCTTGAGGTCGCGGGCATAGACCGGCGTCTTGTCGCGGCGGTAGGCGACGATGATGTCGCCGAGGCGCTTTTCGAGGTCCTTGAGGTCGGTGGCGAGGCAGAGGATCGCCATGACTTCCGAGGCGACGGTGATGTCGAAACCGGCCTCGCGCGGATAGCCGTTGGCGACGCCGCCGAGCGAGCAGATGATTTCGCGCAGCGCGCGGTCGTTCATGTCCATGACGCGGCGCCAGGCGACGCGGCGGGTGTCGATGCCGAGCTCATTGCCCCAGTAGATGTGGTTGTCGATCAGCGCCGACAGCAGATTGTGCGCGGTGGTGATGGCGTGGAAGTCGCCGGTGAAGTGGAGGTTCATGTCCTCCATCGGCACGACCTGCGCGTAGCCGCCGCCGGCGGCACCACCCTTGACGCCGAAATTCGGGCCGAGCGAGGCTTCGCGGATGCAGACGATCGCCTTCTTGCCGATGCGGTTGAGACCGTCGCCTAGGCCGACGGTGGTGGTCGTCTTGCCTTCGCCGGCAGGGGTCGGGTTGATGGCGGTGACCAGGATCAGCTTGCCGTCCTTGTTGCCCTTCACCGATTTGATGAACTCGGCCGAGATCTTGGCCTTGTCGTGGCCATAGGGCAGCAGATGCTCGGTCGGAATGCCGATCTTCTGGCCGATCTCCTGGATCTGCTTTTTCTTGGCGGCGCGCGCGATCTCGATGTCGGACTTCACTTCGGCCATGACGGCTTTCCTCTGGATTGGTCGGTGGAGGGGATGGGGTTGATGTCACTCGCAAGAAGGCTGGAACCGGACGCGCGGGCATCTAACCCTGTCGCTGCCGTGGCGTCAACTTTCATGCAACTATGTTTCCTATAGAGAAAATTCCTCTGCGGCCGGCCGACCGTTCCCCGGTTGTTTCCGGCTTCGCTTGCCGCGCCGTATAGAAGCCAGAGCAGGGGCGCTTCCGCCGTCTCAAAACAGCCGCACAATGCACGGAATGCGACAGAGGCCAGGGCGCAAATCCGCCATTTCCGGAGGTCGCAGCCGGCGGGCTTTACTGCGTCAGCACGTTGCTGATTTCGACCATGTTGGAGCGCACCCGAAGCACGTAGAACCCCATCGTCGTCAGATGCGTCGGCAACAGCCAACCGTCCTCGCGGCCGTTGGCGATGATGAAGGGCTGGATCTTCAGCGCCGAGACGAATTGCGCGTCCATCGTGTCCCACAGGCTCTGCAGGTGTTTTTCCTTGATGACGTCCTCGAAGTCCGCTTCGGCGCCCTTCATCAGCCCGTAATAGGCGTAGAGCTGGCCATAGGCGAACCAGTAGCGGTCGTCGGCACGAAAATCGAACCAGCCGTCATTGTGGTTCTCGGCACGCTCCTTGAGGATGGCGGAGGTCGAGCCGATGTCGCTGGCGATGCGGTCGATATACTGCTTCAGATTGTCGGCGCGGGCGTCGAAGGTCGCCTGGCAGGTGGCGAGCCGGGCGTTGAACGAGCGCAGGTTGCTCATGGCGCGCCGATACATGCTGGGCGTCGTCGCGGTCATGCCGTTGCGGCTGATGTACCAGATGGACTCGTCGTATTGCAGCTGTCCGCGCGCGTCCTGGAGATTGGTGTCGATCTGCGAGGTGGTGCGTACGCGGCCAAGGTTGTCGGCAAGCTCGGTGGCGGTGCGCCGCACTGCCTGGTTGATGCCGCGCTGGAACGAAGCCTTGTTGTCCATCCAGGGCGTGTCGTCCCAGGTGATGCCGAACAGCCCTAGCTTGTACAGGATCATCGAGGAAACCCAGGCGTTCTGATTGACGTTGAAGTCGATCAGATCGGCCGCCGTCTGGGCGATCGCCGAGTTGCCGCAGGTCTTGGCCGTATCGGTGCCGGTGCCCGCCGCGACCTGCTCGCCTGCTGAAACGTTGCGCTTCTCGAAGCTGTAGGTGTCGGGATAGTTCGGGTCGAATTTGTTCCACCACTGGGTGGCGTAGAAGAAGTTGGCGTAAAGGCCGATCAGCACCAGCACGGCGAGGCCGACCACCGCCTTGAGGATCCAGCCGCGCTGCGTGTACCAGCGCCCGGCCCACATGAACGGCCACAGGAGGACGCCGATGAACAGGCCGATGCCGCGGCCGATCCACTGGAAAATCCTGGTGAAGAAGTTCACGATCGGATCGAGCATGGCTGTGTCACCCCCTCAAGGCACGATGCCAAAAAGTTCCAGACTTTCTGGGCAACATCATGCGCTGAAACAATAGTTTGGAACGAAATGACAGTCATTTCGCCCTAGTCAGTCAGGCCGTAGAGGCGCGTGCGGAACGCCACCTTGTCCTTCAGATATGTGGTTTTCAGAACGTCCACAACATGCGATCGCCAGGCGTCGCTGAAGCCTTCGTAATCCTTGTAGAAGCCATCCTTGTTGAAGATGTAGCGCGAGACGAAGTCGCTCGGCACGAAATCCGAAATCAGCCGGTTGGTCAGCCAGGCGTCGGGGTGGCCAGGCTTGGCGCGGATCACCAGGAAGCGCAGGCGGGGGGGCACATCCTCGATCTTGAGCTGGCCGAACTGGGCGATCTCGCGCTTGGCCGCGTTGAGGAAGGGGAAACTGCCTTCGCTTGTGATCAGGTCGGCATGGCTCTGAATCCAGGTCTGCAGCCAGACCTTGTCGACGGTCGTCAGATTGCGGTTG
>NZ_JAFKIC010000034.1 GCF_017306585.1 Mesorhizobium sp.
GCGGCGGCCCGAACCGGCTGAAGTGGACGAGGACGACTACTGAGGCCGGTCGTCTTGACCGCCCTCTCCCCTGCCGAACCCGACCGCGATTGCCCGCTCTGCCCAAGGCTGCATGATTTCATCGCCGAGTGGCGGCGGCGCGAACCGTCCTGGTTCAATGCTCCCGTGCCGACCTTCCTGCCCCCAGAAGGTGAGGACGCGGTCCAGCTCCTGATCATCGGGCTGGCGCCCGGCCTGCGCGGCGCCAACCGCACAGGGCGGCCCTTCACCGGCGACTATGCCGGCGACCTTCTATATTCCACGCTGATCGCGCACGGCTTCGCGCGCGGAGAGTTCAAGGCGCGGCCGGATGACGGGCTGGAGCTTGTCGGCACGGCGATAACCAACGCGGTGCGCTGCGTGCCGCCCGAGAACAAGCCGGTCGGCGCCGAGATATCGACCTGCCGGACATTCCTGGTGCCGACGATCGCCCGTTTTTCCAATTTGCGCGCCGTGCTGGCCCTGGGATCGATCGCGCATCAGTCGACCGTGCGCGCGCTGGGTGGGCGTGTCGCGGCACACCCGTTCAGGCATGCCGGACAGTCGCAGGTCGGTGGCCTCAGGCTGTTTTCCAGCTATCACTGCTCGCGCTACAACACCAATACGGGTGTGTTGACGGAAGCGATGTTCGTCAATGTCTTCAGCGAGATCGCGGCGTTCCTGAACACATAGAGTCAGATTTTCACGGCGCTGCGAACAACTCGGCCAACTTCTCGCGCCCGCCCTGAAGAACATTGAGATCAACGTCGCCTGTAATCCCGTCCACCCGGCCCCGGTTGTGGTATTGCCAGTAGATCCAGTCACGCCGGTCCGGCTCCATGAGCAGCGAACGCAGCCAAAGCGGCCGGGCGGCGATCCGACCGGCATAAGTGGCCTCGGCCTCATCGGTCAGATAGACGATCGCCGTCTTGCCGAAAGCCGCTTCGACTGGTCCGAGGAAGGCCTGGAGCTCGGCATTCAGTTGCTCGGGCGATGGACGCTGCGGACAGTTGCCGCCGAATTCGATGTCGACCACCGGCGGCAGCAAGGGCTGATCATTGGGCACGACAGAGATGAAATTTTTCGCCTGGTCGGCGCCGGGCCGGCAGAAGGTGAAGAAGTGATAGGCGCCGACAGCGAGCCCGGCAGCGCGGGCGTCGCGCAGATTGGTGGCGAAGGCGGTGTCGACATGGTCGCCGCCTTCGGTCGCCTTGATGACGGCAAAGGCCACATCGTCGGCGGCAACACGCCGCCAATCGATCTGCCCCTGGTGATGGGAAACGTCGATGCCCCTGACCGGGTATTTGCCGCGATCAGGAGAGTAGGTGTGGAAATAGGCCATCGCCCCGACCACCACGGCGCATGCCAGGGCGAGGCTGGCCAAACCCCAGAGAACAATCCGCTTTTTCAAGGCCATCCCCTTTGGACTTGTCGATTGTTCGAACTTGCCCGATTGTTCGAACCTGAAGCCGGACTGTCGGCTTGTTCAGGCCATGGCCAGTTCAGCCGCGCTCTTTCAGCAGCCTGCCCTTTTCGCGTGACCAGTCACGTTGTTTCTCGGTCTCGCGTTTGTCGTGAAGCTTCTTGCCGCGACCGACGGCGAGCAGCAGCTTGGCCCGGCCCTGGTCATTGAAATAAATCTTCAAGGGCACCAGCGTCATGCCTTCGCGGTCGACGCTCTGCGACAGCTTCGCCATCTCGCGCTTGTTGAGCAGGAGTTTGCGACGGCGGCGCGGCTCGTGATTGAAGCGGTTGGCCTGCAGATATTCCGGCAGATAGGAATTGATCAGCCAGATCTCACCGCCTTCGACCGAGGCATAGCTCTCCTGGATGTTGGCCTGCCCCTGGCGCAGCGACTTGACCTCGGTGCCGGTCAGCACGAGGCCGGCCTCGATCGTGTCGAGCACCTCGTAGGAAAACCGCGCCTTGCGGTTTTCCGCAACGGTCTTGTTGTTGGGGTCGGCTTTTTTGACTTGATTCATAATGCGGAGAGGTGGCGCCTCATCCCTAGTTTATCAAGCCGGCGTGCTTCATCGCGGCATCGATCTTTTCGGCGGTCGACTGCTCGACCGTGACCAACGGCGAACGCAGCACGTTCTCGACCTTGCCGAGCTTCGACAATGCGTATTTGGCGCCGGAGACGCCGGGCTCCAGGAAGATCGCCTTATGCAGCGGCAAGAGACGATCCTGCAATTCAAGCGCCTTGGCGCTGTCGCCGGAAAGCGTCGCTTCCTGGAATTCGGAGCACAGCCGTGGCGCGACATTCGACGTCACCGAGATGCAACCGACGCCGCCATGCGCGTTGAAACCAAGCGCGGAGGCATCCTCGCCGGAAAGCTGGATGAAATCCTTGCCGCAGGTCATGCGCTGCTCGGATACACGCTCCACCTTGCCGGTGGCGTCCTTGACGCCGACGATGTTCTTGAAGTCGTGCGCCAGCCGGCCCATCGTCTCAGGCATCATGTCGATCACCGAGCGTGGAGGGATGTTGTAGATGATAATCGGCAGCTTGGTTGCCCGGGCGACGGCCGCGAAGTGCTCATAGAGGCCGCGCTGCGTCGGTCTGTTGTAATAAGGCGTGACGACGAGGGCGGCATCGGCGCCGGCCTTCTCGGCGTACTGCACCAGCCCGACGGCTTCCTCGGTGTTGTTGGAACCAGCGCCGGCGACCACCGGGGCGCGGCCGTTGGCGACCTCGATGCAGACCTTGACGACATGGCGGTGCTCGTCATGCGAAAGCGTCGGCGACTCGCCGGTCGTACCCACGGGAACCAGACCTGTCGTGCCTTCCGCCAGTTGCCAGGCGACAAACGCGCGAAAGGCTTTCTCGTCGAAACGCCCGCTCTTTTCGAACGGTGTCACGAGCGCAGTAAGCGAGCCTCTCAGCATGTCGTCCAACTCCTTGGGACTTAATCGGTTTTGTCGGTCGGTTTGTCGTGCGCGCCTTCTAGCCGAAAGCGAAGCCGCGCACCATAGTCTCGACATGGTTGCGCGGCAAGCATTGCCATGGTGCCAGCAAGCGCAATTCGAACGGCCTCGATAACCCTTTGTTTACGAGCCCTTCACGACCTAAGTCTAGGCTTCGAGGCATCTTCGCCTGGTGGTAAAATGCTGGATTAGGGAAAGACACAACGTCATGCCGGCCAATCGGCCCCACTTCTTCGCGCTGCTTGGCGCCATCGCCGGGCTGATCCCCAGCGTGGCGATCAGCGGCAGCGTCGACGTGCGGGTCACTTCGGCGATCCCGGTGCCAGGACTGCAGGACAAGGAGCAACCGGCTCCCTCGCCCAGCGTCGCGCTGCTGAAGACCGGGCTGGACGCGCTGGCAGCTGGCGACATTCCAGGCGCCCGCGGGGTGCGCGATGCGCTTCCCGCCCAATCGCTCGACCAGCACATACTGGCCTGGGCGATCGCGCTTTATGGCGGCGACAAAGTTCCGAGCGGCGAGATCGCAGCAGCCGCGCGGATGCTGCCCAACTGGCCGGGGACAGTTGCCCTGCGCAAGAACGGCGAGCGCGCGCTGTATCGCGAGAACCCGGCCGCCGACGTCGTCATCAAGGCATTCGACGGCGGCCAGCCGCAGACATTCGAAGGCGTGATGGTTCTGGCGCGCGCCTATGTCTCCTCCGGCAATGCCAAGGCGGCGCGTTCGGTGCTGTCGCCGTTCTGGCGCACCGCGATCCTGGAAGCCAAGGACGAGGCGGCGCTGATCAAGGAGTTCGGCGGCCTCATTCCCGCCGCCGATCATCGTTTTCGCATGGAACGCATGTTTTATGCCGACCGGGTGAATTCGGCCCTTCGCGTCGCCGGCCTTGCCGGTGCCCAGCCACTGGCCGACGCCTGGGCGGCAGCTGATAAAGGCGACAAAAACGCGCCGAAGCTGTTGAAAGCTGTTCCGGTGGCGGAGCGTTCGGCCGGCTATTTCTTCGCTCAGGCCGAATACCTGCGCAAGCAGGAGGATTTTGCCGGCGCCGCGGCCGCCGTCATGAAGGCTCCGGCGGACCGCGAATCGCTGGTCGATCCGGACGCCTGGTGGGTCGAGCGCCGGGTGCTGTCGCGCGAACTGGTCGACCAGGGCGACATGAAGACGGCCTACGGGATTGTTGCCGCGCATGCCGCCGAAAGTGCTCCAAATGCGGCCGAGGCCGAATTCCATGCCGGTTGGTACGCGCTGCGTGGCCTGAACGACCCAAAGCTTGCCGCCACGCATTTCGCGCGCATTGCCGACCTCGCCCAGGGGCCGATGAGCCTGTCGCGCGCTTACTACTGGCTCGGCCGTGCCGCCGAAGTCGGCGGCCCCGGCAACGCCAAGGACTATTTTGGGCGGGCGGCCAGCTATGGCACGACATTCTACGGCCAGCTTGCCGCCGAACGGGTCGGCCGGCAGGCGCTGAACATCGTCTATCCCACGCCAAGCGCTGCCGACCGGGAAAATTTTGCCGGCCGCGAGGCGGTCAGCGCCATCAAGCGGCTGCAGGAGGCAGGCTATGACCGCTATGCCGAAACGCTCTATCGCGACCTTGCCGGGCAGTTGACCAGCCCCGGAGAACTGGCGCAGCTGGCGGTGCTCGCCGAAAAGCAGAACAACCACTTCATGGCCCTGAAGATCGGCAAGATTGCCGGGGCGCGCGGCATCGACGTCGGCGCCCTGTCGCACCCGCTCGGGGTCATCCCCGATTCGGCTGATATTTCCGGTTCGGGCAAGGCTCTGGCCTACGCGATCGCGCGCCAGGAGAGCGAATTCAATATCGGTGCAGTCTCCAGTGCCGGAGCGCGCGGGCTGCTGCAGCTGATGCCTGAAACCGCCAGGCAACTGGCAAAGAAGGCCGGCTTGCAGTTTTCGCAGACGCGACTGACCACCGATGCCGGCTACAACGCCACGCTCGGTGCGGCCTTCCTTGGCCAGCAACTTGACCGTTTCAACGGCTCCTACGTGCTGACCTTCGCGGGATACAATGCCGGCCCCAACCGCGCGTCCCAGTGGGTGGCCAAGTACGGCGATCCGCGCGGCAAGGACATCGATGCCGTGGTGGACTGGATAGAGCGGATTCCTTACACGGAAACAAGAAGTTACGTGCAACGCGTGATGGAGAATTACGAGGTCTACAAGATGCGTATTTCCGGCAAGTACGACATCGTCGGCGACCTCGTAAACGGGCGGAGCTGAGGCGCGGAACCGCGTCCCATTTGACGATCCCCGCCCTCGCCTGTAGCTGTCTTACGCAGCCCAGCGAGGAGCGACACCGGGATGGCGGACAGCGAAGGTTTCTCCGACTTCTTTTACACGGCACCGGATGGACTGAAACTCCATGCCCGGATTTATGGCGAGGCTGGCACCGGCTGGCCGGTGGTTTGCCTGCCCGGCCTTACCCGCAATGCCCGCGACTTCCATGAGCTCGCGCTCCATCTTTCTGGAAGAGCGAAAGGGCCGCGCAGGGTCATCGCCTTCGACTATCGCGGGCGCGGACAGTCGGCCTACGATGCCGATATCAGCCACTATAATGTCGGCGTCGAAGCCGGCGACGTCCTGGCTGGACTGGCGGCACTCGGCATCGACGAAGCCGCCTTTATCGGCACGTCACGCGGCGGGCTGATCATACACGTGCTCGGCGCGCTGCGGCCGGCGGTGTTGAAAGCCATCGTGCTGAACGACATCGGGCCAGTCATCGAACCGGCCGGCCTTGCCCTTATCCAATCCTATCTCGAGCGCATGCCGAAACCGAAATCCCCCGGCGAGGCGCTGGAAGCGCAGCGTAATGTTCATGGCCAGGATTTTCCGGCGCTTACAGATGGCGACTGGGAGCGCATGGTGCACGCGATCTATCGCAAGACCGACGATGGGCTGCTGCCTGATTTCGATCCGAAGCTGGTCGACACGGTTGCCGGTCTCGACCTGTCGCAGCCACTGCCGGCCCTTTGGCCACAGTTCGACGCGCTGGCGGCCATTCCTCTGCTCGTCATACGCGGCGCCAATTCGCCACTGTTGTCGGCTGAAACGGTGACGGAAATGCGAGGGCGTCATCCCGGCACCAAGACAATCACTGTCTCCGGCCAGGGCCACGCACCCTTTCTGGAAACCGGCAATCTGCCCACCGAAATCGCACTCTTTCTCGACCAAGCAGAATCGCAGGATCAAGCAGAGTTGCAGGGCAGCGCTAGGTGACCCCAAGACCAAACATGGCCTGGGGATCACAATCATAGTATAGGCCAGTCTTGCAGACGTACTAGATTTTCGAGCTTTTCCGAGGTGCCTTCGCCGGAATCTTCGTCCCATCGGCCGGTTTGCGGCTTGCCTTGAGAGGCGAAGGCGCGGTCACGGGCGAGGAAAACACGGAGCCTTCGGGATCGCTCGCCGACTGTTCGCCGCGCGGCGTCTCCAGAACAACCACACAGCCATCGAGGTCATTGGTGGCCAGATGCGCGTAGCGCATGGTCATCGAAAGCGTCTGGTGACCGAGCCACATCTGCACGCGCCTGATGTCGATGCCGCCCTGGACAAGACGCGAAGCGCAGGTATGGCGCAGAATGTGCGGCACGACCTGATCATCGGCTGCAAGACCGACTTCGGCCTTCGCTTCGTTCCAGATGGCGCGATACTGGGCCTGGCTGAATGTGGTGAACGGGCCTTTTGGCCGGCGCCCTTCCGTGGGAGGCAATTTGATGACCTCCTTGACCCGCTCGGTCATCGGAATGGTGCGGCTGCGGCCGGATTTGGTGATCCAGAAGGAGACGCGATGCTCCTGAATGTCATTCCAGATCAATCCAAGCGCTTCGCCAAGACGGCATCCGCTGTCGACCAGGAAGACGGAAAGCCGGTAAGCATCCTCGCTGCGGCTTCTGATGGCGGCAAACAGCCTGGCTTCTTCATCCCTTTCGAGGAAACGAATCCGTCCCGCACGCTCCTTTTGGCGGCGGAACTCGGGCAAGCTGTGGATATCCCCCATCTTGTAAGCCTTGCGCAGCAGTTTGCTGAGGGCAGCCATCTTTCGGTTGATGGTTGCGTTGCTGTTGCCGCGCTGGCGCAAGGTGCCGATAAGGTTATCCAGGGTACTCTGGTCGAAGGCGCTGAAACGCTCTCCGAGGAGAATCTCGTCTATCTCGCCGATGAAGGAGCTGACATTGTATTTATGTCGCCCGTCATCCCATAATATATCCCGATAAGCTGAAAAAAGCTCTCCAACCCTATGCGACTTTACTTCTCGGATCTTGTTGTAGGTATATTTGAACTTGGAATTCTGAGAAGAAAACTGCGCAAAATGATCAGAGGAGAACCCCTCTTGAATCGCTTCATTGGTCATAATTCGCCACACCCCCGTGGTGGATGGGTCAGCCCTATCCGCTTGGGAGCGTCCTTTCAAGAGCATAAATCACGCGATTGTGATCTCATCCGCCCATCTGCGGATCCCACGAAATCACTCAGCGGATTTGTTCAGCTACCGATTCCCCCTTTTCCTTCGTTTGCGTTGACCCAGTCACGAAACAAAAACAGCCCGGACGTTTGTGCGCCCGGGCTGGATTTCACCTGTATGGAACCAGCCCTTAGAAGTCGCGCTGGAAGCGAATGACGCCGCCTATGCCATCACTCTTGGTCTGGTAGAAGTTGTCCTTGGTGTGGTTGATGTAGTCAACTTCGCCCGTGACCGTGAAGCCAGGAACCACGGCATAAGCAACGTTCGCCGCAATGCCCACGGTCTTGCCTGCGTCATAGGATGCCTGCAGGTTAAACGAAGTCTTCTCGTCGAACTTGTAGCTACCACCGCCCCAAACAGCCCACTTGCCGTCCCAAGGCTTGTAGAAGGAATGACCAAGCGGGTTGGTCAGGTTGATTTTTTCCTGACCGTAGCCGCCCATGACGAACAGCGACAGCGCGTTGCTGACATTGACGTCCAAGCGAACCTTACCAGCCCAAGTCTCGTAGTTGCTGTCGTAGGCGACCACGCCGTTGATGCCGCCCCAGCCCTGAGTGTACTTCGCGCCAATAACGACATGCGGAACATAGCTGTCGATGGTGCCGATATAGTCGACGAACTTGTCCGTGTAGACGCCATCGCCGTCAAAATCCGCCTTAAACTTGTTGTCGCTGCCCTGTTCGAGCGAGACCACTGCGGAGAAGCCGTTGCCGGCGTCGAAGTAGTATTGGACGACGTTGGTGTCAAAGTTGCCGTAGGGGACGAGCGTGTCGTTGATGACATTGCCTGCATAGCCGCTGAACGTATCAAAGGCCGATTCGTCCTTACCAACGCGCAGGCCACCCAACTGAATCCAGGCGAAGTTGAGCGAGACCGAATTGCCGGCGCCACCGGCACCAATGACATTGCCATCGTCAACAGCCAACCTATTGGCATGGCTCGACCAGTTACCGAAGTTGAAGCGGGTCTCGGTATAGGTCTTCAACGTACCGAGTTCCGTCTCCTGGCCAGTCCAGGTCTTCAGCGTGAAACGAGCCTGCTTAGCCCAGGTATCCTGCTCTTTGCCCGTCCGGGCATCATTGCCGTCGGTACCCGCAAATCCCTTGATCGCGTCACTACCAGCCGTTGCATCATAACGGACATAGCCGCCGATACGCAGGCAGGTTTCGGTGCCGGGGATGTAGAAGTAGCCAGCGCCGTAGACGTCGCAGATCTTGACGTATTCAGCGGGCTCCGGCTCGGCGACGACGACGGCGTCGGCGGCGCGCGCACCGGAAACTGCGAT
>NZ_JAFKIC010000035.1 GCF_017306585.1 Mesorhizobium sp.
TCCTTGTTCCATTTCTCGCAGCCTTGGTGGATGGCCTCGAAGAACGGGTTGTCGAGACCCTTCACCACGATGACGAGCTGCTTCTTGGCCAGAGCCGGCCCGGCGCCCAGCGCCAAGGCGGCGACGGCGGCGAGCAAAACTGTTTTCCTCATATCAGTCCTCCCTTGGAAACAGACGGACACGGCGTGCCCGCCACACAAATCGGCTTGATGCGAAATGGCAGGGCGAACGCTCGTACCGCCAGGCAAGGCCGATAAGCATTTGCAGATGCGATCGGACCGGCAGCGCCGGCACGATCGATGACCTCCGGCCGGCCATGCCGCCAATCACGGCTTCATCGACCGGCATATCTTCCTCCGGCACCCAGCTAACAACGGCGCGTCGCCGACGTCAATTGCAATTTGTCCTACAAAACGGATTTTTCAAAACAACACCGCACTATTCGTCTGACAATTACCCGCTCGACAATTGACGCCCGCGCGGCCATTTGCGTAAATGACGGCATCGCTGTTTCCGGGAGGAGCTGGGAAAGGCGACGGCAAGCCCTCGCCTGTCTGCAGGCGAACGGCGAGGCATGGGGAGGCAACAGGCTGGTGGCGGTTCTCGAACTCACCAACATTTCGAAGCATTTCGGCGCGATCCAGGCGGTCAATGACGTCTCGCTGGCGATCGAGCCCGGACAGGTCGTCGGCCTGATGGGCGACAATGGCGCCGGCAAGTCGACGCTGGTCAAGATGATCGCCGGCAACTTCCCGCCGAGCCATGGCACGATGCGCATGGACGACCGGGAATTGATCCTGCACAAGCCTGCCGAAGCACGCCAGCACGGCATCGAGATCGTCCACCAGGACCTGGCGCTGTGCAACAATCTGACGGCGGCCGCCAATGTTTATCTCGGCCGTGAATTGCGGCGCGGTGTCGGCCCGTTTCGCATCCTCGACTACGCCGCCATGTACAAGCGCGCCGGCCAGCTTTTCGCCGAGCTGAAGTCCGAGACGCGACCGCGCGATCTGGTCAAGCAGATGTCGGGCGGCCAGCGCCAGGCGGTGGCGATCGCCCGCACCATGCTGTCGCAGGCCAAGATCGTGCTGATGGACGAACCGACGGCGGCGATTTCGGTCCGCCAGGTCGCCGAGGTCCTGAACCTGATCCGCCACCTGCGCGACCAGGGCATCGCGGTGGTGCTGATCAGCCACCGCATGCCCGACGTGTTCGACGTCGCCGATCGCGTCATCGTCATGCGCCGCGGCAGGAAGGTGGCCGACAAGCAGATCGCGTCGAGCTCGCCCGAGGAAGTCACCGGCCTGATCACCGGCGCCATCGAACAGGCGGCATGAAAGCTGTTTTCATCACGCCGGCGCGCTTCGCAGGCAGGAAAGGTCGATAATGGCAGTCACCCTTGACCAGACGATCGCGCAGAAGCAGCACACTTTCCTGTCGCGGATGTTCTCCAGCCAGACCTTCTGGGTGGTGATCGCCGTCATCCTGGCCTGCGTCTTCCTGTCCTTCGCCACCGATGCCTTCGCCACCTCGAAGAACCTCTACAACATCACCCGCAACGTCACCTTCGTCGCCATCGTCGCCCTCGGCATGACCTTCGTCATCATCACCGGCGGCATCGACCTTTCGGTCGGGTCGGTCTTGTGCCTGTGCTCGATGGTGCTGGCCGTGACCATGCATGCCGGCTATTCGATCGAAATCGGCATCCTGGCCTCGGTCGTCACCGCGCTGGTCATCGGCGGCTTCAACGGCGTATTGATCGCCTATCTCGGCTTTCCACCTTTCGTGGTCACGCTCGGCATGCTGTCCATAGCGCGCAGCCTGGCTATGGTCGCATCCAACAACACCGTCGTCTTCCAGTTCGGGCCGGACCACGACAAGCTGCTGGCGCTCGGCGGCGGCGCCTGGGTGTTCGGCATCGCCAATCCGGTGCTCTACATGATCATCCTGGCGCTGATCACCGGCTTCATCCTGCGCTGGACCAAGTTCGGGCGGCATATCTTCGCCATCGGCGGCAATGAGCATGCGGCAACGCTGACCGGCGTGCCCGTGAAGCAGATCAAGGTCGCCGTCTACATGATCTCGGCATTGTCGGCCGGCATTGCCGGCATCATCCAGACCGGCTGGCTGGGCGCGGTCACCACCAATCTCGGCACCGGCATGGAGCTGCAGGTCATCGCAGCCACCGTCATCGGCGGCGCCAACCTGGCCGGCGGCGTCGGCACCGCCTTCGGCGCCATCGTCGGCGCGGCGCTGATCGAGGTAATCCGCAACAGCCTGGGACTGCTCGGCATCAATGCGTTCTGGCAAGGCACCTTCATCGGCGGCGCCATCCTGCTCGCGGTGCTGTTCGACCGCATCCGCAACTTCAGGCGCAGCGACTGACGGCCGGCGGGCGTTATTCGTTCCGGTTCCTATCGCTCAGTCTGAAAATCGGCCGGGGCCATGGCTCATAGGCGCCGGGCCCTGGCCGGCGCCTTGACGAAAACGGGAACCCGGCCGCAAAATCACCGATGCAGGCGAAGGGAGGCCAGTCGCCCGCGGGAGGATATGCCCATGACGGAAGCGATCAGGCTCTATTGGGGCCGGTTCGGACATGTTTCTGTCCTGAATGTCGCGAGCGACTTCGTCACCCATGCCCATGTCGAGGCGCATCTGATCATCTGGCTCGAGGGCACCGCCGGCGAGATGACCATCGGCCGCGAAACGGTCCGGCTCGGACCGGGCACCGCCGCCGGCATCAATTCGCTCCAGCCGCACAGCCACGTCCTGTCGCAGGACGGCAGGGCCGGCCTGTTCCTCGCCTTCTACATCGACCCCGACTGGGCGCGCCGCCGCCGGGACCTGCCCTCCTCGGCGCCGCTGTTTTCGCAGGCCGCGATCACGCTCGAGCCCTGGCTGCATCAGGCCGCCGCCGGCCTTCTCGACCACCTCACCGACAATGAAAGCGTCGACGACGTCGCCAACTACGAGATCGAGCGCTTCATCGACTCCGTGCTCGACGCCGCCGACGCCTCGGCGCCGCAGGAGAGCCGCATCCGCGTCAACACCATGCAGGATTTCCGCGTCCGCAAGGCGATCCAGCTGATGAAGGCCAATGTCTGCGAGCGCATCTCCTTCGACGATGTGGCGCGCAGCGTCGGCTTGTCGCGGCCGCATTTCTTCGCCCTGTTCAAGGAACAGACCAACCTGACGCCCAATGTCTACTGGAATACGCTGCGCATGGAAGAGGCCGTGCGGCAGCTGCAATGGTCGCAGGAACCGTTGATTTCGGTCGCCTGCAATCTCGGCTTCACAACGCAGGGCAATTTCTCGCGCTTCTTCCGTGACCATGTCGGCGTGCCGCCGACGCTTTACCGCGAGGCGGCGCGGGCCACGGCCTGAACCGGCTCTTTTTCAGACTGCTTGATACAAGCCCAAGACGCATTGATAAGCGGGCTCATCGCCACCGCCCTACCCTTGCCGCAACGATCATTCGCAAGGGAACATTCCATGGCCAACGTCACCATCTCCAGCGTCATCGACGCGCCGGTCGAAAAGGTGTGGGCGCGCATACGCGACTTCAACGGCCTGCCGGGCTGGCACCCGCGCATGGTGGAGAGCCATATCGAGGATGGCAAGGATGCCGCCACGATCGGCTGCGTGCGCAACTTCCAGCTCGCCAGCGGGGCGCGCCTGCGCGAAAAACTGCTCGACTTCTCCGACCAGAATTTCCTGGTCAGCTACTCCATCCTTGAGACGCCGCAGCCGCTCACCAACCACAAGGCAACGCTGCAACTGCGCCGCGTCACCGATGGCGACCGCACCTATGCCGAATGGACCGCCAGTTTCGACGCCGCCCCCGAAGAGGCCGACAAGATCGCGGCCGGCATGGGCGCCAATGTCTTCCAGGGCGGCTTCAACGCCCTGAAGAGCCATTTCGCCGGCCAGAACTGAGCCGGGCCGGGAACAGGAGCGTTCGATGGCGCTTGCCCTCCAGACATTCCCGACCGTCAGGGACGCCAACGCGGCGCTGAAGGTGGCCGGCACCCGCTATCTCGGCGGGGGTACTCTCGTGGTCCGCGCGGCCAATGAAGGCGATGTCGCGGTCTCCGGCCTTGTCAGGTCGACCGATCCGGCCCTGTCGGCCGTCGAGATCGCGGATGGCCGGGTGCGCATCGGCGCCTCCGTGACCATGGCGGCGATCGCCCGCCATGCCGAACTCGGCGCGCTGGCCAAGGCCGCGCGCGCCGTTGGCGGGCCGGCGGTCCGCAACATGGCGACCGTCGGCGGCAATCTGTTCGCACCGGCGCCCTATGGCGACTTCGCCGTTGCCTTGCTGGCGCTCGACGCCATGGTCAGCACCGACGATGGCGAATTGCCCGTCGAGACCTTCCTGGGAGGTCGGGACAACAGCCGCGCCATCGTCACGTCCGTGAGTTTCGCGCTTCCCAAAGACGATGGCTTCCGTTTCCTGAAAGTATCTCGGATCAAGCCCAAGGGCGTGTCGGTGCTGAGCATCGCCGTCGTTCTGGAGCAGGCAGGCAACGGCACGATCTCCTCGGCACGGATCGCGCTCGGCTGCATGGCCGACCGGCCGGTGCGCGCCAGGGCGGCGGAAAAAGCGCTGCTCGGCAAGACACTGGACCCAAATGGCATCGCCGCGGCGCTTGGCGCAGCCGGTGAAGGCACCTCGCCCATCACCGATCCGATCGCCAGCGCCTGGTATCGCGCCGAAGTCCTGCCGGTCCATCTCGGCCGGCTGCTGCTGAGCTAATGCTTGTCGCCCAAAAGTGTGAAGCGGTTTTGGGATAACGACAAGCACAAACAAGTCCGTCGGGGGGCGCGCGTCTGTCCGATCACTCGGGCAGGCGCGCAAGGAGGAAGAATGGCGAAGGTCCCGGTCCAGTTCACACTCAACGGCTCCGAAAAAGCCGAGTTCGTCGATAGCGGTACCACGCTGCTCAATGCCTTGCGCGACAAGATCGGCGACACCTCGCCGAAGGGCGGCTGCCAGCAAGGCACATGTGGCGCCTGCTCCGTCATCGTCGACGGCGAGTTGAGGCTATCCTGTCTGACGCTCGCCGAAACCTGCAACGGCGCGGCCATCACCACGACATCGGGCCTCGCCGAAGGCGGCGTGCTGCATCCCCTGCAACGTGCCTTCCTCGACACCTTCGCCACCCAATGCGGCTTCTGCACACCAGGCATGATCATGGCGGCCAAGGTGCTGCTCGATCACACGCCCAACCCGAGCCGGGAGGACGTCGTGGAGGCGCTGTCGGGCAATATCTGCCGCTGCACCGGCTACGAGCCGATCATCCAGGCGGTGCTCACCGCCGCTCGCGCCAATTCGCAGAGCGCGGCCTGAGAGGACCGAGAGAATGGAACTGCGCAAGAGTTATTTCGCCGATGTCCGCAAGGACGATCTGCACGAGATCGGTCAGGGCCGGCCGCGTCTGGATTCGCCCGGTCACGTCACCGGCAAAACAGCCTTTTTCGCCGACCGCAATTTCCCCGGCATGCTGCATCTGAAGATGGTGCGCAGCCCGCATCACCATGCCCGCATCCGCTCGATCGACACGTCGGAAGCCGAAAAGCACCCGGGCGTCGTCAAGGTGCTGACCGCCAGGGACGTGCCGCACAACGTCTACACCATCCTGATCCTGATCCAGATCGGACCCGAGGACGAGACGGTGCTGGCCGACGGCAAGGTGCGCTGGAAGGGCGAGGCCGTGGTGGCGGTGCTGGCCGAGACCGAGCGCGCCGCCAAGGAGGCGGCCGCCAAGGTCAAGGTCGACTACGAAGTGCTGCCGGCCGTGTTCGATATGGAGGAAGCGCTGAAGCCCGGCGCCCCCATCGTCAACGAATATCACGGCCAGAACTATTATCTCTACGACAGCGGCGAGTGCCGCAAGGTGCGCTTCGGCGATGTCGAGGCCGGCTTCGCCGGGGCCGACCATGTGCTGGAGCAGAGCTACCAGTCCTCGCCGATCGAGCATGCGCCGACCGAGACCACCGGATGCGTGGTGATGCCCGAAGGCAATGACCGCTTCACCTGCTATACCAACACGCAGGCGATGTTCTTCACGCTCGACAACACCTCGATCATCCTGCAGATGCCGGGCTCGAAACTGCACTTCGTCGGCGGCACGGTCGGCGGCGGCTTCGGCGGCAAGGTCGACGTCATCGTCGAGCCGATCGCCATCCTCGGCGCCAAGCTCACCGGTCGGCCGGTCTCCTTCATCTACAGCCGCGAGGAGGAGATGCAGATCTCCTCGCCGCGCGCCGCCGAGAAGGTCGTCATCAAGGACGGCGTCATGAAGGATGGCCGCATCATTGCACGCAAAGTCACCGGCTACACCGATGCCGGCGCCTATTCGCGTCATTCGCCCTATGGCGCACAGAAGGGCGCCGGCCATTATCCCGGCCCCTACACCATCCCCAATGTCTGGATCGACACCTACTGCGTCTACACCAACCGCACTCCCTCCTCCGCCATGCGCGGTTTCGGCGTCACCATCGGCGACTTCGCGCTGGAGGTGCAGATGGACAAGTTGGCGCGGCTGATCGGCATGGACCCGCTCGAATTCCGCTTCATCAACGCCTACCGCGACGGCGACATGAAAGCGCATCGCCAGCCGACGGAGGGAGCCGCGCTCATCGAATGCATGCAGGAAGCCTCCCGCGCCGCCAACTGGCCGGTGGCGGAGAAATACATGGCGATGTCCTCCTACAAGAAGGAAGCCTGACATGACGATCCGGCGCGGGCGCGGCGTTGCCGCCATCAACTATCCGACCGGCATGAATCTCGGCGGCGACCCGACACAGGCGCTGGTGCATTCGACGCCAACCGGCAATTTCATGGTGACGCTGTCCTCGGTCGATCTCGGCCAGGGCATGAAGCAGATCATGGCGCAGATCTGCGCCGAGACGATCGGCGTGCCGACCGATCGCGTCGTCGTCGACACCGCCGACACCGACACCGGCCCGCACTGCATGGGCACGTTCGCGTCGCGTGGCACGCACCGCGCCGGCAATGCCGTGATCCAGGCAGCCAGGGAGGCTCGCCAGGTGATGCTGGAAGTGGCGGCGGAAGAGCTGGAGGTGAACGCCTCCGACCTCGAAACCGACGGCCAGGGCAACATACTGGTCAAGGGTGCGCCGCAGAAATCGATCTCGATCTTCGACGTCGCGCTTTCGGCGCATTTCAAGCGCGGCCGCTCGATCTCCGGGCGCGGCATGTTCCTGATCCCGCGCTCCTATCCGGAAAAGGAAACCGGCGCGATGAAGCCGTCGACCTGCTACGCGCATGCCTGCACCGTGGCCGAGGTCGAGGTCGACGACGAGACCGGCGAAGTTACCGTGCTGACGGTCAAGAACGTCTTCGAGATCGGTCGTGCGCTCAATCCGAAGATGGTCGAGCAACAGCTGGTCGGCGGCTCCTGGATGGGCATCAGCCACGCGCTCTACGAGACGACCGAGCCCTACTACCCCAACCGCGACCATGGCGGCACCGACTTCAACCAGTATCTGATGCCCGGCCCCGGCGACCTTGCCGAGACCGAGATCATCGTGCTGGAACGTCCTTCGGCGGACGGGCCTTACGGCGCCAAGGGGCCGGGCGAAATGTGCGCCAATCCGCAAATACCGGCAGTCGCCAATGCCGTCTTCGACGCCGTCGGCGTGCGCATCGACACGCTGCCGATCACGCCGGAACGCATTTTGCGCGCGCTGAAGGCGCAGGCGAACTGAGTGACCGAAATGCCTGATATCAAGGCCGAAACCGTCGCGACTTCGCCGGAGGCGGTGGCTGAACATCTTGCCGCCTCTCGCTATCTGGCCGACGACAGCCTGGCCACGGCCATCTTCCTGGCGATCCGGCTCGGCAAGCCGCTGCTGCTGGAGGGCGCGCCGGGCGTCGGCAAGACTGAGGCCGCGAAAGCCATCGCCGGACTGCTCGGCCGCGATCTGGTGCGCCTGCAATGCTATGAGGGCATCGACGCCGCGCACGCACTCTACGAGTGGAACTATCAGCGGCAACTGCTCGCCATCCGCCACGCCGGCGAACAGGAGGTCGACATCTATGACGACCGCTTCCTGATCGCCCGGCCGTTGCTGCAAGTCCTGCGGGCGCCGCAACAGCGCGTGCTGCTGGTCGACGAGATCGACCGTTCGGATCACGAGTTCGAGGCGCTGCTGCTCGAATTCCTCTCCGACTTCCAGATCAGCATCCCCGAGCGCGGCACCATCCGCGCCAACGCCCAGCCGATCGTCGTGCTGACCTCCAACCGCACCCGCGAACTCGCTGAGGCGCTGCGCCGCCGCTGCGTCTACCACTGGATCGGCTACCCCAACGCCACGCGAGAGGCCGAGATCATCATGCTGCGCGCCGGTGACGTGGCTGAGGTCACCGCGCGCGCTGTGGCGGCGGCCGTGCAGACCATCCGTGCCCGCCCGCTCGCCAAGCCGCCCGGCATCGCCGAAGCGGTGGAATGGGCCAACGCCGCGACCATCCTGGAAAAAGGCGGCAGTCCCTGGCCGGAGGCCTTCCGCCGCGCCATCGGTGTGCTGATCAAGGACGAGGAGGATTTGTCTTATGTCGCGCCGGAGTTGGGGAGGATTGT
>NZ_JAFKIC010000036.1 GCF_017306585.1 Mesorhizobium sp.
ACAGCCGATCTCCCCCCTTGCGGGGGAGATGTCCGGCAGGACAGAGGGGGGTGCCTGGGCGCAAGCCCCTCACGGCTCGGCCAACACGATGTTCTCCACCCCGCCGACATAATAGAACGGCTTCTGTTTGTCCGCCGTCAGCCGCACCACTTCGCGCGAGATGAAGTCGGCGAGTCCGAACAGCGTGACGCCGCCATCGGACGTTCGGGCCTTGCCGCGCAGGCCTTCCAGGATCGAATAGGTGAAGACGCCGTGGCCGAGCTCGGGCAGTTCGGCGGCGGTGTTGTTGGCGGCGGTGGCCGAAAAGACGACGATGCGCGCGTCCTGCGCGTCCTTTTCCAGGCGCGGGTTGAAGGCATTGGCGGCATGGCAGGTGTCGAGCAGCATGAAGCGCATGCCCTTGGCCCGTTCGACCGATTTCTGGATGTCCGACCAGTCGACCAGCGAGGAGCGCTTCCAGCGGTCCGCGTCCTGTTTGCGGCCATCGGTCGGGATGAAATAGTAATCCTCGTCGATGTTGATGCCATGGCCAGCGACGAAGACGATGGTCGTGTCGTGCTCCCCCGGCTTGTCGAGGAAGTCGGCGAGCTGGTCGTCGATCGTGTGCGAATCCGGTTCCATGATGTTGTCGGCGCTGGCGACCGTGTATGTCTGTTGCGCCTTGTCGGGGTTGTCGTCGAGCGCTTCGCGGTTGACCAGGACCAGCGTTTCCATCGACGAGAACAGCGGCGCCGATTTCTGCGCGATCACCTTGAGGAATTCGGTGGCGTCATCGACGGGATAACGCAGATCGCAGGCGTGGCCGGAGCAGGCATTGGTCAGAAACGGATATTTGTCGACGCCGATGACGGCGACATAGAGCTTGCCCTTGGCTGCGGCCTTCTCGGTCTTCCTGGCAATCGCCTCGACGCTGCGCTCGGTCAGGTAGCCATATTCATTGGTGCCGGTGATGCGGATGGTGTTCTGGCCGTTCTCGACCGGCACCTCGACGATGGTCTTGTCGCCGTCCGCCGAGCGCGTGGCGATGTCGCCGACATTGCGGCTGTTCGACAGGATCGAGAAGCCGGCGACATCGGCGCCGGCTTCCTTGGCGCCCGATATCTCCACGGCCACATACCCGTCGCGGACCTTGCTCTGGTCGTCGGCGAGGCGGATGCCGAACTCCGGCGGCTTGCGCTGGAGGAGCTTCTGCAACTCATTGTCGACGCCCGGCCGCATTTCCTTGACCGCCTGTTTGGCGCTGCGCAGGATGATGGCGCGGCGCACCATTTCCGGGCTCCAGAGATATTTCTTCAGCTGGCCGGCGCGGATGAAGCGGCCTTCATGGTCGCGGCCCTGGTTGACATGCCAGCCGATCAGCTTGTCGCCCTCGTCGGAGGAATAGTAGTAGCCCTGCGGCATCCAGGCGATCCATTGCGAGCCGGCAAAGAACATCGATACGATCAGCTCATGCGTCTGCAGGTTCCACAGCCGCAATGTCTGGTCGGCGCTGCCGGTGACCAGCAGGCCGGCCTTCTGCGATGCCACCATGGCGTTGATCTCGCCGGTATGTCCGGTGAACTCGCCGGACACCCTGGCGGTCGCGGTCTTGTATTCCAGCAGCGTGCCGTCATTGCCGCCGGTGATCAGCCCGAGCCCGTCGTCGATCAAGGTGAAGGCTGAATGGGCAAAGCCATTGGTGGCGTCATTCTCGATGCGGCGCACGACCTGGCCGCCATGGCCGATCTCCAGCACGGCGTTTTCAAGCGCATCCTTGCCGCCTGCCGCGGCATGCAGCGACCACTGGCCGTCGGTCATCGCCGCGCGTGCGAACGAGCCAGGTTCCGTCAGTTGCTGCGGGTCATCGAAGAACCGCTCGGCGGTCGGCAGTTCGAGCTTCCTGTCCAGGGCGCCCAGTTCCTCCGGACAGGCCACGCGCTCCGGGCAGGGGTTGGCGTTGCCCCAGGCGATGGTGCCGTTCGCGGCGTTGATGCCGACCGCGGTCACCGGTTCGCCCGACCCCTGCAGCAGGGCCTTGCGCTCACCCGTCGCGGGATCCCAGACCTGGATGGCGTTGCGGGTGCCGCCTGCGGTCGCCACAAGGGAGCCATCGGCATTGGCGGTGCTGGCATAGACCGTGCCGTCATGGCCGGCATAGTCGCGCGCCTTTTCGCCCGTCTCGGCGTTCAAGACCACGGAGCGGTGCTTGTCGGCGCAGCGATAGCCGCAGGAGGCGACCAGCAGCCCGCCCTTGGCGAAAGTCAGCGAACCGATGAGGAAATCCTGCTTGGGCATGGTCCGCGCCAGTGCGCCGTCGGCGGCATGCCAGAGTTGGATCTGGCCGTCCTTGCTGCCAGTGGCGAACAGGCTGCCGTCCGGCGATGTGGCGAGCGCCATGACGCTGACATCGCGCAACGGCTCGGCTTGCGCGGGCAGGGCGATCTCCTCGCCCTTGGCGACATCCCAGAGCCGGATGCCGTTGTCGGTGGTGGTCGCCGCCAGCCGGGTTCCCTGCGCGGCGAAGGCAAGCTTGTCGATATGCCAGGAATCGGCGTCGAGCTTCTTGTCCAGCGTCCAGCCGGTGGCGGACTGGCCGTCCGGCTTCCAGAGATAGACGACGCCGTCGCCGCCACCGGCGGCCAGGATCTTGCCATCTGGAGAGAAAGCCAGGTCGTAGATGGCGTAGTCGGCGCCCTTGAGCACCGCCTTCATCTTGCCGGTGGCGAAGTCGAACAGCCTGATATCGCCATAAGGTGGCTTGTCGCCGAGGCCCGGGCCGAAATAACCGCCGGCGGCGATCGTCTTGCCGTCCGGCGAAACGGCGATCGCGAAGACCTTGCCGTCATTGCCATTGCCGAGATAGCCGCGGATGGTGCGCAGGCTGACCCCGCTCTGCCAGTCCCAGATGCGTATGGTCTTGTCGTCGGATGCCGAGACGAGGTCTTCGCCGTCCGGCGTGAAGGCAAGATCGGTGACCTGGGCGCTATGCCCGCCCGTGTCGAGATCGAGGTGGAAATCGGGGGCGTCCTGCGCCTGTGCGACAGAGGCGCCGACCAAGGCTCCGGCCGTCACCAGCCAGCGGCAGGCGCGCATGAGCCGGAAGCTGATCTTCGCCGCTCCCATGGCTATTTCGCTTCAGCCGCGGGCTGGCCGTTGCGCACATAGGCTTCGATCGCCGTGGCGAAGGTGGGCGATCCAGCCTTGCGCTGCTTGTCGACATAGCCGGCAAAATAACTCCAGAACGACACGGCGTAGTCGTGGAAATAGGCGTCGGTCACCTTGCGCGAGCACAGATTGCCGTCGATGCAGAAGGACAGGCGGTTGAGGAAATAGACGATACGGTCGAAATTCTCGTTGAAGTCGGCAAGCGGCATGTCGCCGCCGGCGGCGGTCATGGCTTCGATGCCGATACGCTGCCGGAACACCTGCTCCTCGGTCGGCGAGGGGTTGGCGCTGAGCAGATTGTCATATTTGGCGTTGAGGGCGGCGAGACGATCCTTGAGCGCGCGTTGCGCCTGCTGGTAGTCCTTGGTCTCCCAGAGTTCGACCAGCGACATGGTCTGCTCGACGCGCTTCTGCTCCTGGTTGGCCAGGAACTGGTAGATCGAGAATGCCAGGGTGAAGATGATGGCGAAGCGGACCAGCATGCCCGACCATGCGTAGACCAGCATGCGCCAGTCGCGGTCGGTGAAGGGGTTGCTCTCCTTCTTGATCTCGTGACTGCTCGGCCAGGGAAAGCCTTCGGTGGTTTCCGGCAGCGTCTGCTTTGCCGGCGCCTTGGCGGGCGCGGCCGCCGCCGTCTGTTTGATGGTGCCCCCCGGCTTCTTCATTTGCAGCCGTCCAGCTTGATGGTGGCGGAGGGATCGAGCACCACGCCCGGCGCTTCAAGCTGCTTTTTCAGGCATGCCAGCTGCGGGCGCGAAACGATGAACTGCATGTCGGGTTCCGCCGGCGCCTTGTTGGGCGACGGCAGTGCTTCGACCACGCCGCGCGAGGCGCAGCTCGAGAGATCGACCACCACGGCCTCGCTGCTGGCCTTGGCGAACTGGTCATACTGCTCGAGGAAACACGTCGCGAGCTCCGAGTTGATGACCACCTGTTTGGCGCAAAGGCCGCAGGCCTCCTGCGCCGATGCATTGGCGGCCAGCAACAGGCCGCCGGCAAGACCGGCAACTGTCGCGCGCCAGAAAAAAAGACTGTTGCTCAAGACCGATCCTTTGCTTCGTCAGCCACTGCCTTCTGGCCGCGGCCGGGAATGTTCTCACATCGCGCCAAACGCGCAAGACCCGGTGCAGGGCCGTGCGGCCCCGGGCCGGTACTTAGCTGCGTGGCACGGTTTCCATCGGGAAGATCATCACGGCGCCCTTCGGGCCGCTTTTGTCGGCAAGCCGCATCACCGAGCGGGTTGATGGCGCCATGCCGATGTCGGCCAGCATGTCGGAGAAGCTGGCGGGTCCGAGACCCCGCGTCATCGACGCGACGCCGTCCTGCGCCAGGAAGCTCAGATCCTCCTTCTCGCTCTCCGGCGGTGCCTCGGTCAGCACCGCGATCATCCGCTCCATGCCGAAGGAGGTATCGGTGAAGGCGAGCAGGCCCTCCTCCAACTTTGCCTTAGGCGCGAGGCGCTCGGCGACGATGTGGGTGATCGAATAGTCGCTTCCGACATAGAGCACGTTGATGTCGACCAACTGGTCCGAGCTGTTCGTGGCCAGCACATGCACTTCGTCGCCGGGCGAGACGCGCGGCACGGCGGATGCCTGCAAGGGCTCCAGGCCGTCCTTGTCGCGGCGCTTGATCTGGAACTGCACGTCGACATCCTCGGGCTTGTAGTCGGAAGCCGCCGCCAGCCGCGACAGGCCGGTGGCACGGAAGATGGTGCGCAGGTTCGTCGTTGTCGCGTCGACTAGCCGTTTGCGGTCATCCGAGTGGATGATGATCAGCGGCGGCTTGCTGCGATCCTTCAGGGTCATGTCGCCCGATGCCGGCAGGAACCACAGCGCCGGTTTGTCCGAGGCATTCTTGGCGGCCCCTGCGATGGCGTTCTCGCGCAGGACCGCGAGGCGAAGTTCCGCACTCTTGCCGGGATCGACCAGTTCTATGTTGAAGCCGGTGTCCTTGGCGGCGGCCAGCTCGTCGAGAACCGAATTCACGAGCGCGGTTTCCTTCTCCAATCCCTTGGTCGGGGCGGGCCGCGCCACGGCGAGCTTGTAGTCCACGGCAATCTCGGCCACGCGGGCATAGGCGTGCGCGGGGATGTCGGCCAGCTTGAGCGCCGGCTTCTTGTCGAACTCGACCGGCTTGACGTGGCTTTCCAGGTTCTTCGCCGATTGCACTTCGAGATAGCCGACGGCATCGGTGAGCGACGACAGCGCCGAGGGCAGGATGGCGAGCTTGCTGCCGGGGGTGAGGCGATGCAGCAGGCCGGCGCCGATCGTTGCCTCGCCGTCCTTGACGACGATGGGCCATTGCATGACGGCATCGGTCTTGTCGGTGCCGAAGACGCGCGCGTCGAGTTCACCCTCGAACAAAGGCGTCGGCCGGTTGCGGCTGTCGGCCGAATATTGCTGCAGCACCGCCTGGCCAAGCTGGCGGTAGGTGACGTTGGGGTTTTCGGCCAGCTTCTGCAGGATGGTGAAGGTGAACAGGCCGAAGCGCGGCGCATCGGTCGTACCCTTGGGCAGCGGCATCTCCGGCGTGGTTTCCACCGTCTGTGCGGCATAGAAGGCGACCAGCTTGCCCTTGGTGATCGGTTCGCCGCCGGTCGGCGTCATCAGGTTGAAGGCAGGCTTGCGCTGGCCGGTATCGTCAAGGCCGCGCGACGCGCTGGCGACCGTGTCGTCGTAGGTCTTAATAGCCGCTGCCCGGGCCGCTTCGTCGCCGCCAACAAGGTCGGCGAACTCGATCTTGCGCTCGAACTCGTCGTCCACGTCCACGGCGCGCGTCATCGTGCCGGAATGGCAGCAGTCGAACACGGCCCAGATGAAGGCGCCCTTGTCTCGGATGGCATCGAAAGCGGCGCCGATTTCATTGTCGATCAGCGCGTTGGGCACGCCAGCGTCGCGGTTGACCCACTTCTCGATGTCGACGGGCAGGAAGATCTCGTCGAGCCCGTCGGTCTCGTCGCCCTTGATCATCTCCGGCTGCTGGGCGCCGTGGCCCGACAGGTGAAGATAGACGAAATCGTCGCGCTGCACTTTCGCGGCGAGATCGGCGAGCGCCGCCTTGATCCCCGCGTGCGTGGGCAGGCCTTTGGCCCCCGGTACGTCCTTGGCCAGCAAGGTGACGTTCTCCGGCTTGAACCGCACGGGGTCAGGCACGTTTTTCAGGAGATATTCGTGGATCAGGCCGGCATCGTTCTTCGGTCCGACGAGCCAGTTGCGCTGCGGCAAAGCCGGATACTCGGTGCAGCCAACCAGCAGCGCGTGGTAGGTGCGCGAAGCGGCCCGCGCCCGAAACGAGAGGGTTCCGGCCGCCATGAGCGCGGACGTGCCGACAAGCAGCGTCCGGCGTGTCAATTTGATCATATCGCTTCCCCAAGCCCGATCGAATTTCCCAAGCGAGGTCACCCTCGTCGAGGATTTTGTCAGTATTTTGAATGTCGCTTTTTCATCAATCCTGCCCTCACCATTGTGCCGGCACGCGATCGATTGGTCCGAGACAACAACAGAACAGTAGCAAAGACGGCGGTTCGTCGCTATCTGAATGGGATCAGGCCATTTGCACGGGCAGATAGCCCGCGGATGGCGCAAGGCAGGCTGGAACAAAACCATGGCGGCAAGGGATGTGCTGACGAAAAACCAGTTGTGCGTGCTCGAGAAGCTCGAGACCGCCAGCGGGCCGCTCAGCGCCTACACCTTGCTCGACCAGTTGCGCGAACGCGGTTTTCGCGCGCCATTGCAGGTTTATCGGGCGCTCGACACCCTGGTGAAGTCTGGCTTCGTGCACCGGCTGGAAAGCATCAACTCCTTCGTCGCCTGCGCCGAACCGCATGACCACAGCCATTCGATGACGGCTTTCGCCATCTGCGACAATTGCGGACAGGTCACCGAAATGTCCGACCACGATGTCGACCACCGGCTGAACGAATGGGTCAATTCGACTGGCTTCGCCGCCAAGAAGGCGGTGATCGAGTTTCGCGGCGTGTGTGCGAAATGCCGGGCTGAGGCTGCGTAACCATCCATTTCGTCATACTAGGGCGAAGCAGGAGCGGAGCTCCGTCGCGAAGACCCTAGTATCCATGCCGTGACGTTCGAGCGTTGCCGCGATCGCAGAATCTGGGTCGAAGAGCGCCGCCCGGCAACGGCTATCCTCAGTCGTCTCGCTTTATGGCCAGCATCGCGGCATGGATCCCTTGGGCTGCGAAGCAACTCCAGGGGTCTGCGCCGCGTCGCTTCGCTCCTTGCTTCGCCCGTGGATGACGAACGAACGTAAGGCGCTTAATGCGCCTCATCCCAATTGCTGGCCGCCCGTGCGTCGACATGCAGCGGCACCGACATCGAGACCGCCGGCATCGGTGCGTTTTCCATCACCTTGCGCACCACGGGAAGCGTCGCCTCGACCTCCTCGTTCACGGTCTCGAAGATCAGCTCGTCATGCACCTGCAGCAGCATGCGGGCCGACAGCTTCGCCTTGTCGAGCGCTTCCTCCATGTGCACCATGGCGCGGCGGATGATGTCGGCGGCGGTGCCCTGAAGCCTGGCGTTGATCGAGGCGCGTTCGTTGAAGGCGCGGATCGACGGGTTCGACGACCGTATCTCCGGATAGTGAATGCGCCGGCCGAAGATGGTTTCGACAAAGCCCTTTTCGCGCGCGTAGGCCTTGGTTTCCTCGATATAGTCGCGGATTCCCGGAAAGCGTTCGAAGTAGCGCTTGATATAGGCGCTGGACTCCTCGCGCGGGATCGACAGCTGGTTGGCGAGGCCAAAGGCCGAGATGCCGTAGATGATGCCGAAATTGATCGCCTTGGCGCGCCGGCGCACTTCCGAAGGCATGCCTTCGACCGGCACGTTGAACATTTCTGAAGCGGTGATGGCGTGGATGTCGGCGCCGTCGGCGAAAGCCTGCTTCAGCTGCGGGATGTCGGCAACATGCGCCAGCACGCGCAGTTCGATCTGGCTGTAGTCGGCCGAGACCAGCTTGTGGCCCTTTTCGGCGATGAAGGCGGTCCTGATCTTGCGGCCTTCGGCGGTGCGCACCGGGATGTTCTGCAGGTTGGGATCGGAGGACGACAGGCGTCCGGTCGTCGTCGCGGCCAGCGCATAGGAGGTGTGGACGCGATTGGTGTCGGGATTGATGAAACCGGGCAGCGCGTCGGTGTAGGTCGACTTCAGCTTGGTCAGCTGGCGCCAGTCGACGATCTTGCGCGGCAATTCATGGCCTTCCGCGGCGAGCTCTTCCAGAAGCTGCGCCGAGGTCGACCATTGGCCGGTCTTGGTCTTGGAACCGCCCGGCAGGCCCATCTTGCCGAACAATATGTCGCCGAGCTGCTTGGGCGAGCCGATGTTGATGCGCTCGCCGACAATGCCGTAGATTTCCTCCTCGGCGCGAGCGGCACCCTGCGCCAGCTCGCCCGACAGCCGCGACAGGATCTGACGGTCGACCGAGATGCCGCGCTGCTCCATGCGCG
>NZ_JAFKIC010000037.1 GCF_017306585.1 Mesorhizobium sp.
CCATCTCGGTCAAGGTCATGCCCTGGGGATGCCGGGCGAGAATTTCCATCACGGCAAGGCCACGTTCCAGCGAGCCGACATGATCACGCGAAGCGGGTTCTTCGTCCATCTTGCCTCCGCGTGCGATGCCTTCGCCAGGATTGACTTGGGGTCGCGATGTGGCCTAGAAAGTATCACATATAAAACAAAAGTTCGCAATACGAACTTTCTTGAACCTGGAGCCAATGCGATGGTCAAGTTCCTGCCGCTCAAACAGGCCGTTGCGGAGAACCTGAACGATGGCGACAGTGTCGCCTTTGAGGGCTTCACCCATTTGATCCCGACCGCCGCGGCGCATGAGGCGATTCGCCAGGGATTCCGCGACCTGACCCTGATCCGCATGACGCCTGACCTGATCTACGATCAGATGATCGGCATGGGCATGGCGAAGAAGATCGTCTTCTCCTATGTCGGCAATCCCGGCGTCGGTCTGCTCAGGCGCGCCCGCGATGCGATCGAGAACGGCTTTCCCCGATCGATAGAGGTCGAGGAGCACAGCCATGCCGGCATGGCCAACGCCTATGAGGCGGGTGCGGCCGGTCTGCCCTGCGCGGTGTTTCGCGGCTATCGCGGCGCGGGGTTGGCCGAGGTCAATCCCAACATCCGATCAGTAACTTGTCCGTTCACCGGTGAAGTGCTGGCGGCCGTGCCGTCGATCCGGCCCGACGTCACCTTCATCCACGCGCAGAAGGCGGACCGTAAAGGCAATGTGCTGGTCGAGGGCATCATCGGTATCCAGAAGGAAGCGGTGCTGGCGGCGAAGCGCGCGGTGGTGACGGTCGAGGAAGTGGTCGACACTTTCGATGACCTGCACCCGAACCTGACCGTGCTGCCGCGCTGGACGATCGCCGCGATTTCCGTGGTGCCCGGCGGTTCGCATCCGTCCTACGCACATGGCTATTATGCGCGCGACAACGCCGCCTATCTTGAATGGGACGAGATCGCCGCCGATCGCGTGAAATTCCAGGCTTGGATGCAGGCCAATGTCATCGGGAAGAGCGCCGCTGATTTCGCCGGACGCGTCGAACATCTGAGGAGAGCGGCATGAGCGGGAATCTTCTGGGTTTCACTCCCAACGAGATGATGACGATCGCCGCCAGCCGCGCGTTGAAGAACGACGATGTCTGCTTCGTCGGCATCGGCGCGCCGTCCGCGGCCTGCAACGTGGCGCGGCTGACGCATGCGCCAAATATCACGCTGATCTACGAGAGCGGCACGATCGGCACCGCGCCCGATGTGCTGCCGCTGTCGATCGGCGACGGCGAACTGTGCGAAACCGCGGTCACCACGGTCGCGGTGCCGGAAATGTTCCGCTACTGGCTGCAGGGCGGCCGTATCTCGATCGGCTTCCTCGGCGCGGCGCAGCTCGACAAGTTCGGCAACATCAACACGACAGTCATCGGCGATTATTTCCATCCCAAGACCCGGCTTCCCGGCGGCGGCGGCGCGCCGGAAATCGCGACCTCGTCGAAGGAGGTCTACATCACCATGGCGCAGTCGAGGCGTGGCATGGTCGAGAAGATCGATTTCTTCACCTCGTTCGGCCATGGCGAGGGCGGCGATCACCGCAAGCGACTTGGCATCGATACCGCTGGTCCAACCTTGCTGATCACCGATCTCGCGATCTGGAAACCGGACCCGGTCACGAAGGAATTCACCGTTGTGTCGCTGCATCCGGGTGTCAGCCGCGAACAGGTGCAGGAAAGCTGTGGCTGGGTCGTGAAGTTCGCGGAGGCGCTTGACGAAACGCCGGCGCCAAGCGAACTCGAGCTCACGACATTGCGCGACCTGCAGGCCCGCACCAAGGCGGCGCATGAGGGAACCGGAAGAGAGAAAGCTGCCTGACATGGCCGAGGCCTATATCTGCGACTACATCCGCACCCCAATCGGCCGCTTCGGCGGTTCCCTGTCCGCCGTGCGCGCCGACGATCTCGGCGCCATTCCTCTCAAGGCGCTGGCCGAACGCAATGCGGGCGTCGACTGGCAGGCGGTCGACGACATCGTCTATGGCTGCGCCAACCAGGCAGGCGAGGACAACCGCAACGTGGCGCGCATGGCGCTGCTGCTGGCCGGCCTGCCGAAGGAAATACCGGGATCGACCGTCAATCGCCTGTGCGGGTCGGGCATGGACGCGCTCACCATCGCGGCGCGCGCCATCAAGGCCGGCGAGGCGGAACTGATGATTGCCGGCGGCGTCGAATCGATGAGCCGGGCGCCCTTCGTCATGCCGAAGGCCGACACCGCGTTCTCACGCAACGCGGAGATTTACGACACCACGATCGGCTGGCGCTTCGTCAATCCGTTGATGAAGAAGCAGTATGGCGTCGATTCCATGCCGGAGACCGGCGAGAACGTCGCCGAGGATTTTGCCGTGTCGCGCGCCGACCAGGACGCTTTTGCCGTGCGCAGCCAGGACAAGGCTGTGGCCGCGCAGGCCAATGGCAGGCTGGGCAAGGAGATCACGTCGGTCACCATCCCACAGCGCAAGGGTGACCCGATCGTCGTGGCGAAGGACGAGCATCCGCGCGCCGGCACCACCGTCGAGGCGCTGGCGAAACTGCCGACGCCATTCCGGCAGGGCGGCACGGTGACGGCCGGCAATGCGTCTGGTGTCAATGACGGCGCGGCGGCGCTGATCGTTGCTTCGGAAGCCGCCATCAGGAAATACGGCCTGACGCCGATCGCCCGCATCCTTGGCGGCGCCGCCGCCGGCGTGGCGCCGCGCATCATGGGCATCGGCCCGGCTCCGGCGACGCAGAAACTGTGCGCGCGGCTCGGGCTGTCGCCACAGCAATTCGATGTCATCGAACTCAACGAGGCCTTTGCCTCGCAAGGCATCGCCGTGCTGCGCCAGCTCGGCATCGCCGAGGATGCGCCGCACGTCAATCCGAATGGCGGCGCCATCGCGCTCGGCCATCCCCTGGGTATGTCGGGCGCCCGCATCTCGGGAACGGCGGCGCTGGAACTGCGCGAACGCGGCGGCAAGCTGGCTTTGGCCACGATGTGCATCGGCGTCGGCCAGGGCATCGCCATCGCGCTCGAACGCGCCTGATAAGCCGCCCTCCCGGCTGGGCCAGGAGGGCGCATATGATCGGGCCTGGCAAATTTGACCATGTGGACAAAAGTCCGGACCCGTTCCATAGTTCCCCGTCTGATATTTCTTGGAACAGCCGGCTCGACACGGCTGTCGAACAGAGGGGAATGCAATGGAAAACCGGAAGAATAGAGTCCAGATAAAACAAGGGCTTTCGCGCAGAAACGTGCTGGAGCTGGGCGCGCTGGGCCTCGCGGCCGCGATGCTGCCCGGTGCGGCGTTCGGCGCGAACAAGAAGCTGAAAGTGGCGGCGATTTTCGCCACGCCTATCGAGGAGCCCTGGGACAATCAGGTCCATGTCGCGCTGTTGAAGGCGCAGAAGGAACTGGGCATCGAATACAAATGGTCGGAGAAGGTGCAGACCGCCGACTTCAGCCGCGTCATGCGCGAATATGCGCAGGGTGGCTATGAACTGGTGCTGGGCGATGCCTTCGCCGCCGAGCGCGAATCGCGCCGCACCGCCAAGCAGTTTCCGAAGACCGCCTTCCTGTTCGGTTCGGGCGCCGGCCCGGCCGAACCCAATTTCGGCGTCTTCGACAACTGGATCCACGAGCCGGCCTATCTCTGCGGCATCATCGCCGGCAAGATGTCGAAGTCCGGCACGGTCGGAGCCGTCGCGGCGATGGGCATTCCGGAAGTGAACCGGCTGGTCAATGCCTTCTTCGCCGGTGCCAAGGAGGTCAATCCGAACATCAAGAAGAAGGTTTCCTTCATCGGCTCCTTCTTCGATCCGCCCAAGGCCAAGGAAGCCGCGGTTGCCCAGATCGATGCCGGCGTCGACGTCATCTACGCCGAACGTTTCGGTGTCATTGAGGCGGCGGTGGACAAGAAGGTGCTGGCGATTTCCAACATGTCCGATCAGTCGAGCCTCGGCCCCGATACGGTCATCACCGGCCCGGTCTGGGATATGTATCCGACCGTCGAACAGGCGATCAAACTGGTCAAGGCCGGAGTTTACACCGCTCAGGACTACGGCGATTTCTCGCGCATGGCCAAGGGCGGCTCGTATCTGGCGCCCTACCACAAGTTCGACAAGACACTGCCGGCCGACGTGAAGGATCTGGTCGAGAAGAAGAAGGCCGAAATCCTCGAAGGCAATTTCCGGGTGGATGTGGACGAGAACACGCCGGTTTCGGATTGATGCCTTGTAGAGGGGTGGCGCGAGGCGCCCCTCTCTGTCCTGCCGGACATCTCCCCCCTCAAGGGGGGAGATTGGCAGTTCCGTCGACGGCGCTCGATCTTTTCAACGTTGAAAGGTGGCGAAGGCCGCGGTGACATCTGATCTCCCCCCTTGAGGGGGAGATGGCCGGCAGGCCAGAGAGGGGGGCTTCGCGCTGCCCTTCTCGGTTAGCCGGATCGCAAGCTCAGGAGCACCCTTGTCCGCCCCCTTCATCGAAATGCGCGGCATCACCAAGAGCTTCGGCGCCGTCAAGGCGAACGAGGCTGTCGACCTCAGTGTCGCTCCTGGCGAGATCCTCGGACTGCTGGGCGAGAACGGCGCCGGTAAGACGACGCTGATGAACGTGCTGTTCGGCGCCTATGCGCCGGATGCCGGCGAGATCCTGGTCCAAGGCCGGAAGGCGCGCATCACCAGTTCGGCCGACGCGCTGGCCGCCGGCATCGGCATGGTGCACCAGCATTTTCATCTGGCGCCCCGGCTGACGGTGCTGGAGAACCTTCTGATCGGCATTCCCGGCAAGAGCGGCCGGATCGACCGCGCGGGCGGGCTGGCACGGCTCGCTGAAATCAGCCGTCAGTACGGGCTGACGCTTGACCCCGACCTGCCAGTATCGGCGCTGTCGGTCGGCGAGCAGCAGCGGCTCGAGATCGTCAAGGCGCTGTTTCGCGGCGCCAAGCTGTTGATTCTCGATGAGCCGACGGCGGTGCTGGCGCCCAGCGAGGTCGATGGGCTGTTTTCGGCGCTGCGGTCAATGGCGGCGCAAGGGCTCGGCATCATCTTCATATCGCACAAGCTCAACGAAGTGCGGGCGCTCACTCATCGCTGCACCGTGCTGAGGCATGGCCGTGTTGCCGGCCGCGTCGACGACCCCGCCAACACGACGTCGGCCGCGATGGCTGAACTGATGTGCGGACACGAGATCGTGCCGCCGGCAAGAGGACCGTCGACGCCGGGCGCCGATGTGCTGACGCTTGCCGGCATTTCCACCTCCGGGCATTCGGGCACCGCGCTGCGCCACATCTCGCTTGCCGTCCGCGCCGGCGAAATCCTCGGCATCGCCGGCGTTTCGGGCAATGGCCAGCGCGCCTTGGCGGAGGTGATTTCCGGCATGCGTTCGCCCGATGCCGGCCAGATGACGATCGCCGGCACCCGGGTGACGCGGTTTTCGCCGCGCGAGGTGCAGGCGCTCGGCCTCGGACGCATTCCGGAAGACCGCATGACGACAGGGCTGGTCACCAACCTGCCGCTCGCCGATTCCATGGTCCTGCCGCGCATCGGCACGGCCGCGTTCTCGGCCAAGGGCCTGCTCAAGCCGGATGCGATCCGCGCTTTCGCAGAGGAACAGATCAAGGCCTTTGACATCAGGTGCCCGGGGCCGATGGTCCGTGCCGGCGCGCTGTCGGGCGGCAATCTGCAGAAGGCGCTGCTGGCGCGGGAACTCGCGTTCGATCCAAAGGTGCTTGTTGTCTCGCAGCCTACGCGTGGCCTCGACATCGGTGCTGCTCGCTTTATTCATGAAAAATTCCTCGCCATGCGTGCCAAGGGTTGCGGCATCATCGTCATCGGCGAGGATCTGGAAGAACTGCTGGTGCTCTGCGACCGCATCGCGGTGATGTATGAGGGCCGTATCGCGGGTACGCTTGCCAGTGCGGACGCGACGGTCGCGCGGCTCGGCCTGCTGATGACCGGAGCGGAGGGGAGAGCTTAGGGATGGTTGTTTTCGGGGAAACCTTGAAAGTCGGCGCCGCCCCTCACCTGCCTGCCGGCATCCTCTCCCCGTATAGGGACGGGGAGAGGGGCGCTCCGATCGCCGCTTTCGCCAATTTTCAACAGGGCACCAAGGGCAGTGACAGCCCCCTTCTCCCCGTCTCTATACGGGGAGAAGGTGCCGGCAGGCGGATGAGGGGCAGCACCGACGCTCGGGCAATCGAGGGGCACGGCTGATGTTTCGTCTTGAAGTCCGTAGCTCTACGCCCGCCTGGTTCAATCTTGCCCTGCCGCTGCTTGCCATCGCGGTGACGCTTATCCTGTGCAGCGGCCTGATCGCGCTCGCCGGCGCGGGTGTGCTCGAATCCTATGGCGTGATGTTCACCGCTTCGCTCGGCGACAGTTATGCGATCACCGAGACGCTGGTGCGCGCCGCGCCCATGATCTTCACCGGGCTGGCGGTGGCCGTCGCCTTCCGGGCAAAATTCTGGAACATCGGCGCCGAGGGCCAGTTGCTCGCCGGCGCGGTGGCGAGCTGCTTCGTCGGCGCGATCCCGATGCCCGGCCCGCTCGCCATGCTCTTGATGGCCGTGGCGGGTGCTGCCGCAGGCGCGGCCGTCGCGCTGGTTCCGGCCACGCTGCGGGTACGATTCAAGGTCGATGACGTGGTGAGTTCCCTGCTGCTCAACTCGGTCATCTATTACGCGCTGATGGCGCTGATCGAGGGGCCATGGAAGGACAGTTTCAGCGGCTATCCGATCTCGCCGCCGATCGAGGATTCGGCCAACTTCCCGGTGCTGATCGAAGGCACGCGGCTGCATCTGGGTGTGGTGGTGGCGCTGATCGCCGCTCCATTGATCTGGTTCCTCATCGCGCGCACCACGCTCGGCTTCAGGATCAGGGTCACCGGCGAAAATCCGGAGGCCGCCCGCTATGGCGGCATCCATGTCGAGCGCGTGCTGCTCTCGACGGCGCTGCTGTCGGGCGCACTTGCCGGACTGGCCGGTGTCGGCGAGGTCGGCGGCGTGCATTTCCAGGTGATGAGTGACATCTCGCCGGGCTACGGCTATTCCGGCATCGTGGTCGCGATGCTGGCGAGGCTCAATCCGCTGGGCGTCGTGCCGGCGGCGATTTTCCTGGCGGCCGTCATGACCGGCGCCGAAGCGATGTCGCGCGCCACCGGCGTCCCGGCTTTCCTCAGCGACGTCATCCAGGGGACGGCGCTGCTTGCCATGCTGGTTGCCCTGCTGTTCACCGCCTATCGCATCCGCCGCGTGGGAGCTGCCTCATGAGCGCGGTGTTCGAGCAGATCTTTCAGGTCGGCTTTCTCGCCGCCATTATCCGTATCGCCACGCCGCTGGCCTTCGCCACGCTCGGCGAAATGTTCTCCGAGCGGGCGGGTGTGCTCAATCTCGGCATCGAGGGCATCATGCTGCTCTGCGCGATGACGGGCTTCACCGCCGCCAGTCTCAGCGGCAATCTGTGGCTCGGCGTGCTCGCCGCCGTGCTGACCGGCATGCTGATGAGCGCGCTGCATGCGCTGTTCACGGTGGCGCTCGGCCTCAGCCAGCATGTCTGCGGCATCGGCGTCACGCTGTTCTCGTCGGGCCTGGCCTATTTCCTCTACCGGCTCATCTTCGGCCAACAGTCGGTGCCGCCAAGCATCAAGGGTTTCGAGACTCTGCCGATTCCGGTGCTGTCGGATATTCCGGTGCTCGGGCCTGCCGTGTTCAACCAGTTCACGCTGGTCTATCTGGCGATCATCGCCATACCGCTCGCAGCCTTCGTGCTCTACCGCACGCCCTGGGGCCTGTCGGTGCGCATGGTCGGCGAAAATCCACGCGCGGCCGATTCGGCCGGCGTCAGCGTCATGGCCACCCGGTTCCAGGCCGTCATTCTCGGTGGGGCGTTGATGGGGCTCGCCGGTGCGTTCCTGTCGATGGCGCAGTTCAACGCCTTCACCTTCGGCGTCGTCTCCGGTCGTGGCTGGGTGGCGATCGCGCTGGTCGTCTTCGGCCGCTGGGATCCCTGGCGCTCGGCAGGCGCGGCATTGCTGTTCGCCTTTGTCGATGCGCTGCAACTGCGCATGCAGGCGAGTGGCCTCGGGCATATCCCCTATGAGGCGTTCCTGATGCTGCCCTTCATCTTCACCATAATCGCGATGGCCTTCATGTCGCGCAACGCGGTGGCGCCCTCTGCGCTGCTTAAGCCGTTTCGAAAGGAAGAGCGGTAGGGCTGGTTTCCTCGCCCTCGTGAAACGGGGGAGAGGTGGCCGCGAAGCAGTCGGAGAGGGGGCCGAGCCGACGGTCGAATGTTTGATTTTTCAGGGCCACGCCTTGCGCCAGATTCTCAGCCGGTTCTGGCTTCATGCAGGGCGTCCCCACTCCCCGTCTCGGCTTCGCCGAGCCACCTTGTATCTACACGAGAGAGATTTCGTGGGAATGAAGCGATTGAGCCAAGGTCCGGGCGGCCGCCCGGACCTTGGCTTGGCGAAGTCGCCCGTACCACCTGAGGTTACAGCCGCGGGAGAGCTTGGG
>NZ_JAFKIC010000038.1 GCF_017306585.1 Mesorhizobium sp.
CGCTACTTTCGCATGCCCTATGCCGCCAAGGGGCTCGCCGTCGGACTGTTCGGCGGCTCCTTCAATCCGCCGCATGCCGGCCATGCGCTGGTTGCCGAGATCGCACTGAGACGGCTGGCGCTCGACCAGCTGTGGTGGATGGTGACGCCGGGCAACCCGCTGAAAAGCACGCGCGAGCTGGCGCCGCTGGCAGAGCGCATCGAACTTTCCGAAAAGATCGCCCGGAACCCGAAGATCAAGGTCACCGCCTTCGAGGCTGCGCACCATGTGCGCTACACGGCCGACACGCTGGCGCTGGTCAAGGCGCGCAATCCCGGCGTCGAGTTCGTCTGGATCATGGGTGCGGACAGTCTGCGCGACTTCCATCGCTGGCAGCGCTGGCGCGAGATTGTCATGACCTTCCCGATCGCGGTGATCGACCGTCCGGGCGCCACGCTGTCCTTCCTGTCGTCCGTCGTCGCCAAGACCTTCGACTATGCGCGCATCGACGAAGGCGATGCACCGCTGCTTGCCCGCATGAAGGCGCCGGCCTGGACGTTCATCCACGGTCCGCGCTCGTCGCTGTCGTCGAGCGCGATCCGCCGGATGGCCAAGACATGATCAATCCCGACCTGCCGGCGGTTCATGCTTTCTGGATCAACGGGCCGCTCGGAGCCATGCAGGTCGGCTGCCTCAAATCCTTCGTCCGCCACGGCCATCGCACGGTGCTGCATGTCTATGACGATCCCGGTGACGCACCAGCTGGTGTGGAACTGGCGGAGGCTGCCAAAATCCTGCCGCGCGAGCGCGTCATCGTGCACCGCAACGGCAGCTATTCGCTGTTCGGCAACATCTTCCGCTACAAGCTGCTGACCACCGGGGCCGAGATCTATATCGACTGCGACATGTATTGCGTCAGGCCCCTGCCGCGCCGGCCCTACATGTTCGGCTGGGAGAGCCAGACCCGCATCAACAATGCGGTGCTGAGCCTGCCGGCGGGCTCACCGATCCTGCGCGACCTGGCCGAGATGGTGGACCATCCGAACCGCTTTCCCGAATGGTTTTCGTGGAGCAAGCGCCTGCGCTTCGGCGTCCGGCGGGCCTTCGGGCGGCTCAAGGGGTTCGAGAACCTGCCGCACGCCTCGCTCGGGCCGCCTCTGTTGACCCATCTGGTGCGCAAGCACGGCCTGCTCGACCAGGCGTCGGCGCAGAACGTGTTCTATTCCAACATCGAGGGGCAGGGCACGCTGCTCGATCCGGGTCTGCGTCTCGCCGACCTGATCAAGCCGGACACGCTGGCGATCCATCTCTGGCGCGGATCGCTGCGCAAGCTCTCCTTCGCCGATGTGCCGCCGACCTCGCCGCTGGGTGAAATCCTGGCGAGCTGAGAGCTGCCGCCGCCTGCCCTGTGATGTCGTTTTTGCGGGGGCTTCGGGCTCGGGGATGGGCGATGGTGGGACCATGTTGGAGAAAAACCGCGCAACGATCGGGCGAGAACAAGACAGCGCACCCGCGCCGCTGATCGCGATCGCCAGCGTGATCGTCTCGATGGCGCTGATCGCGATCGGCAACGGGCTGATGTTCGCCTACATCCCTGTCCGGCTGGGCGTCGAAGGCATCGACCCGATCTGGGCCGGGCTGATCGTGACGGGACTGTCGGCGGGCGGCCTCGCCGGCTGTATCCTGACTGGCCCGCTGGTGCGCAGGGTCGGCCACGCCCGCGCGTTCATGGTGCTGTCGGCGCTGATCGCGCTGTCCAATGCCGCCATCGGCGCCGGCCCGATTCCCTTGCTGTGGATTGCCGCGCGCGCGCTTTACGGCTTTGCCATTTGCGGCCTGTTCATCGTCGCGCAGAGCTGGCTCAACGACGCCTTGCCGAATTCGATACGCGGCCGGGTGATGGCGGTGTTCTACGTCGCCTATATCGCCGGGCTGGGCGTGGGTTATGCGACGCTGGCCGTGGTCGATATCCGCACGTCGGCCGCCTCGCTGATCGGCATCACCTTCACCGCCTTGTCCATCCTGCCGGTGGGCATGACGCGGCTTGCCCAGCCGCCGGCGCCGCAAGCGGCTTCGGTCGCATTGCGCCAGGCCTGGCGGATTTCGCCGGTCGGCGTCGCGGGCATGCTGGCCGTCGGCGGCCTGTCGATGATCATTTCGGGCTTCGCGCCCATTCATGCCACCGCCAAGGGCTACAGCCAGGCGGATGTGGCGCTGCTGCTGTCGGCCATGCCGGTCGGCACGCTGATCCTGCAGATACCGCTCGGCTGGCTCTCGGACCGTACCGACCGGCGCTACGTGCTTGCCGGCGCCGCCGCGCTTGCCATCGTCGCCAGCGTACTGGCGATCGTCTTCGATGGCGGCGCGCTGATGGCGCTTGTGGTGATCTATCTGATCTGGGACGGCGCGGCGGAATCCATCTATGCGCTATCGAGCGCGCATGCGGCGGACCGGGCCAAGAAGGATGAACTGCTCGCGCTTTCGAGTTCGATGCTGTTCGCCTGGTCGCTGGCCGGCTTCGTGGTGCCCGGCATCGTTACCGCGCTCTCGGTGATATACGGCACCGAAACCTTCATTTACGTCGGCATCGTCATCGCCTCGGTGTTCTGCCTGTTCGTGCTGTGGCGCGTGGTGGCGGCGCGGCCGGTTCCGGCTGCTGAAACCGGCAGTTTCGCGCCGATGTCGGCTCAAGCCCCCTTGCCGGTTGAACTGGCCTTCGCGCCGGAAGACGAGGAGCGGCACCGGGGCAGCTAGTTGCTTTTCTGCCGGCGGGTGTCCTGGTCGGGGATTTCCGGTGCGGGCAGCGGGATCGATATGCCTTCCTGGTCGAATTCCTGTTTGGCGCGTTTGGTCAGATCGGTCTGCGTGGCGAAAAAGTCCGCCGACGAGGTCCAGTACCGCAAGGTGATGGATACGGTGCTTTCGCCCAATGTCGCGACGAAGGCGATCGGCGCCGGTTCGCGCCGGATACGCCGTTCGGCGGCGGCGATGGCGAGCAGGGTCTTCTGGGCGCGATCGATGTCGTTCCACGAACCGATGCTGAGCGTGATGTCGCCGCGCCGGACGCCGTTGCGCGAGAAATTGCGCACCGGCTGGTTCCACAGCGTCGAATTGGGCGCCAGTATGTAGACGCCGTCGGCGGTCCTGAGCTTCGTGGCGAAAAGGCCGATTTCCTCGATCGAGCCGGCGATCGACCCGACCTCGACGGATTCGCCGATGCGGAACGGCCGCAAGGCGAGCAGCATGATGCCGGCGGCGATGTTCTGCAGCGTGCCCTGCAAAGCGAGCCCGATAGCCAGGCCGATGGCGCCGATGGCGGCGATGATCGATGCCGTCTGCACGCCGAACTGGCCAAGCACCATGATGACGACGAGGATCAGCACGGCATAGCGAACGATCTTCGAAAAGAAGTGGCGCAGCGTCTGGTCGAAGCCGTGAATATGGCCTAGCCCGGCGAAGATCGAGCGCTCCAGCAGGCCGGCAACGACGTAGCCCACGACGAGCAGGATCACCGCGCCGATGGCCGAGAAGGAGTAGGAGACGATCAGCGTGCTCAGTTGTGCGATGGCGGTCTGCACGCTGAGGAGGGCGGTCTGCGGTTCTATCGGCATGACGGGATTCCGGTTGGCTGGTCAGCCGTTAACCGCTGCGCAAGGGCTGGGTTCCGATCTTTTTTCGCCGGGCCTGGAACATCCGGGCAACCGGCAAGTTGGCCCGGATCGGGGCTCCGTCTTGAAACTGTCAGGGAACTCTGCCTATCTAAGTGGCGTCACCTGCTTTTGGGGGTGATTTGGTTGTTCTTGCTGCGAAAGGAAATACACTGAGAACAGCACTGCGGAAGAAGGCCGACATCATGCCTTCGCCGGCCGGGATCAGCGTAAACGACGCCGTGTCCCGTGCCATCAAGACAGTCCTTGCCAGTCTGGAAGACTCCAAGGCCGAAAACATCGTCTCAATCGACATCCAGGGGAAATCGAGCCTTGGCGACTACATGGTCGTCGCGTCAGGCCGATCGCACCGTCATGTCTCGGCTGTCGCCGATCACCTTCTCAAGGCGCTCAAGGATGCCGGCCTCGGCACGGCGCGCGTCGAAGGGCTGTCTGGCGCCGACTGGGTCCTGATCGATTCGGGCGACATCATCGTCCACGTCTTCCGCCCCGAAGTCCGCGAATTCTACAATCTCGAAAAGATGTGGCAGGCGCCGGATCTCGAGGAAGAGACCCTTCATTAGGCTGCTTGGCATCGTTGCTCGGAATCGGAATTCGGCTTTGGGCGACAGGCATTAGCGGCTTATAGAGGCGGGATGAAAATTTCAGTTCATGCCGTGGGCCGGATGAAGGCCGGCCCCGAACGGGAGTTGGCCGACCGCTATTTCGAGCGCTTCGCCAAGAGCGGGCCGGCTGTCGGGCTCGAATTCGCCGGCATCACCGAAATCACCGAAGGCCGCGCCCAGAGCGCCGCCGAGCGCCAGCGCGACGAGGGCTCGCGGCTGCAGGCGCAACTGCCGCCGGGCACAGCCCTGGTCCTTCTGGATGAGCGCGGCAAGAGCCTTTCCTCGGAAGATTTCGCCAAACGTATCGGGCAGCTTCGCGATGGTGGTCGTAAGGCTCTTGTGCTTGCCATAGGCGGCGCGGACGGTCACGACCAATCGCTGCGCGACCAGGCCGAACTGGTGCTGTCGTTAGGCGTGCTGACCTGGCCGCATCAACTGGTGCGGGTGATGCTGGGAGAACAGCTTTACCGGGTGGCCACGATCCTGTCGGGCCACCCTTATCATCGCTCCTAGCGGTTGACTTTGAGGCGACACGCCCGGATTTCCGCCTCAATGCCGGGCAAGATCGTACCCGAGGGACAGAGCCTTTCAAACATGGTTGATGGTTCGTTAACGAAGCCGCCGATAGTATCGATCGCGAATGTCTGAAGGTTGGAAATCGACGACGGGCTCAACGAAAGCGGGCCCCTGGCGCGCACGCTGCGGCATGGCCGTGGCGGCGGTGCTTCTGTCGTTCCATGCGGCACGGGCCGAGAATATGCTCGACATGGCGCCGGATCCCGACCAGAGCCGGGCCGAATACGAACAAGTATCCAAGGAAATAACGCTGTCTTCGGAACGGCTGGCAAAGCTCGCCGCCGATATCGCGGCGGTCAAGAAGGACCACGCCTCGATCACCGCTGCCCTGATCCAGTCCGCCATGACCGAGCAGAAGCTTGGCCAGGACATCGAGGACATCGGCGGCAAGCTGGAAGGGCTGAAGGACCAGCAGCAGAAGATACGCGCCTCGCTGGCGGCGCGGCGCGACGTGCTGGCCGAGGTGCTGGGCGCGCTGCAGCGCATGGGGCTCAACCCGCCGCCGGCGATCCTGGTCAAGCCGGAGGACGCGCTGTCGTCGGTGCGCAGCGCCATCCTGCTTGGCGCCGTGGTGCCGGAATTGCGCCAGCAGACGGACAAGCTGCTGGCCGATCTCAAGGAGCAGACTCGGGTGACGGCCTCGATCGAGGCCGAACGCGCGCGGCTGACCGCGGCCGTCGGCGATCAGGTCGCGGAAAAAAAGCGGCTCGGCATGCTGCTGGAGGCCAAGCAGAAGCTCGAGGCCGATACGCAGGCCGAGATGGTGGCCGAGCAGCAGCGCTCGGAGCAACTGGCCGCAAAGGCGAGCAGCCTGAAGGATCTGATCGATTCGCTCCAGGCGCAGGCCGACAAGACCCGCAAGGCCGCGGATGCCGCAAAGGCAGCCAGTGCCGGCCAACCCGGCGACGACCAGACGGCGTCGCTGCCGGTTCCCGAAGGCAACCGGCTGACCGCGGCCGCCCCTTTCTCGGCGTTGCAGGGACAGATCGCGCTGCCGGTTACGGGCCGGATCAAGCGCCGGTTCGGTGCCGATGACGGTAACGGCGCCTTGATGCAAGGCGACATGGTTGCGACACAATCGGGAGCCATCGTCACCGCGCCGGCGGATGGGAATGTGCTTTATGCGGGGCCGTTTCGCTCCTACGGTCAACTCTTGATCCTCAATGCCGGCGACGGTTATCATGTCGTTCTGGCGGGGATGAGCAGAATCAGCGTCGCGACTGGTCAATCGGTGCTCGCAGGAGAACCGATCGGCGCGATGGGAGAGGCCCGGGTGGCAAGCACCTCGGTTTCGAAGAATGGAAATGCCACGCCGGAACTGTATGTCGAGTTCCGCAAGGATGGAAAACCCGTCGATCCGGCCCCATGGTGGGCGGACCGTTTTTCTGGAAGGACGTGAAATGATGCGGAAACTGTCGCTTCTGTTTGCCGGTGCGCTGATGGGCGCGTCCGCCATGAGCCTTGTCTATGGCGCGCCCGGCTCGGCGGCAAACGCTGCGGGGTCGGAGACCTACAAGCAACTGGCGATCTTCGGCGACATCTTCGAGCGGGTCCGGGCGCAGTACGTCACCCCGCCCGACGACAAGTCGCTGGTCGAGAACGCCATCAACGGCATGCTGTCCTCGCTCGACCCGCACTCCTCCTACATGAACGCCGAACAGGCGCAGGACATGCGCGTCCAGACCAAGGGCGAATTCGGCGGCCTCGGCATCGAGGTCACCATGGAGAACGACCTGGTCAAGGTGATCACGCCGATCGACGATACGCCTGCGGCCAAGGCCGGCGTGCTCGCCGGCGACTATATTGCGAAAATCGACGGCGAGGAGGTTCGCGGCCTGACCCTCAACGACGCGGTCGACAAGATGCGCGGCCTGGTCAACACGCCGATCAAGCTCACCATCCTGCGCCAGGGCGCCGACAAGCCGATCGAGCTGACGGTGGTGCGCGACATCATCAAGGTCAAGGCGGTCAAGTTCCGGGTCGAGAACGACATCGGTTACATGAAGATCACGTCCTTCACCGAGAAGACCTATGACGACCTCGAGAACGCGATCGACACCATCAAGAAGCAGGTGCCGGACGACAAGCTCAAGGGCTATGTTCTCGACCTGCGCCTCAATCCGGGTGGCCTGCTCGACCAGGCGGTGAGCGTTTCAGACGCGTTCCTGAAGCGCGGCGAGATCGTCTCGACGCGCGGCCGCGATCCGAAGGACGTGACCCGCTTCGACGCCAAGCCCAAGCAGGTCGACGACATCAACGGCAAGCCGATGATCGTGCTCGTCAATGGCGGCTCCGCCAGTGCTTCGGAAATCGTCGCCGGCGCGTTGCAGGATCTGCGCCGCGTCACGGTGGTCGGCACGCAGTCCTTCGGCAAGGGCTCGGTGCAGACCATCATCCCGCTCGGCGAGAATGGCGCGCTCAGGCTGACGACGGCGCTCTATTACACGCCGTCGGGCAAGTCGATCCAGGGCAAGGGCATCACGCCCGACATCAAGGTCGACCAGCCGCTGCCGCCCGAATTGCAGGGCAGGGACCTGACGCGCGGCGAATCCGACCTCAAGGGTCATATCAAGGGCGCCGACGAGAGCGCCACCGGCTCCGGCTCGGCCGCCTATGTGCCGCCGGATCCGAAGGACGATCTGCAGCTCATCTTCGCCGAACAGCTGCTGCGCGGCGAGAAGACCGATCCGGCCTTCCCGCCCAACCCGGAAAAGGCCGTGCTCAACCAGTAACGGCCAGCGGCTGGTCTGGCCGCGTGGACGAAGCAATGCGATGCTGCCGGGATCGAAAGGTTCCGGCAGTTTGATTCGGGGTGAGCCTGGTTTCGGAGTACCGAATCGGGGTCTGGCAGAAACGTGCATGTCTTCTCGAAGGGGCAGCTTTCGAGGCATGTACACCGGGGACAGGGCTTGGCTGAGATCGGCAAGGACATCGAACGCCCGCTTGGACAGGCTGTCCGGGCGCCGCGCGCCGCCGGCAAAATCAGCGCGGGCGCGGTCGTGGCGACCGCCGTGGTTCTGGCGGCTGTCGGTGTTTCCGCTCCGCTCGCGTTCAGGGACAAGCCGTTTCGAAAGCCGCAGGAGGTCGCGGTCTCGACGCCGAAGGTGACGGCGGCGGCCGAGCCCGCCGCGACGCCGCCGGCTCTGGCGCCGGTCGCCGCGCCGAAAGTCGAAACGCCGGCCAAGACCGGTGGGCCGCAGATCATCCATGTCCAGCCGGAAGGCGATGCTCCGGGCAACGCCCCTATCGTCATTCGCGATCCGTCCTCCGTCGGGCAGAACCTGAAGATCGCGCATATTCCCGACAAGGCGCTGATCGAGGCGAGCGAAACCGGACCCTTGCCGATGCGTTCCGCCGACGGCCGGCGGCCGTTCGACGCCTATGCGCGGCCTTGGTCCGGCTCACGCGGCGCCCGTATCGCGATCGTCATCGGCGGCCTTGCGGTATCCCAGACGGGCACCCAGGCGGCAATCGCCAAGCTGCCGCCGGAAGTGACGCTGGCCTGCGCGCCG
>NZ_JAFKIC010000039.1 GCF_017306585.1 Mesorhizobium sp.
GCCGGTCTCTACCTACCACGTCAAAGATTGGCGAAGGCCATGGTGACGGCCAATCTCCCCCCTCGTGGGGGAGATGTCCGGCAGGACAGAGGGGGGGGCGTGAAGGAACTCGACGGTGGTGTTGTTCTCACCCCTGCGTTACCCAATCCCACCCGTAATCGCATAGGCGCCGGCGCCGCGCCCGTCCTCCAGACGCACCACCGCCGTCACGATCGAGCCGTAGGAGCCGCGCCAGGTGCTGTGGACGCGCCGGTGCTCTGCGGCTGGAACGAGCGCACGGCCGGTCAGGCGCACGCCGGACCGCTGCATCTCGACCGGCTGTCCATTGACATGCACCTGCACGCGGGCTGTCTCGCTGTTGGCCGCTTCGTCGGGCAGGTCGAGCATAATGATGACTTCGTCCCTGTCGCCGGCGGCCAGTGTCTCTGCGGCCAGCGAGATCGCAAGTGCGCCGGCGTTGCCTCTGGCAGGCCGGGCCGGCCGGCGCGAAAACACCTCGCCCGGCAATTCCGGCGTGCGTGGCGGGCGGGTGCGCCGCTGCGTGGCGCTTTCGTAGTCGCCGGCCATGCGCAGCAGCCTTTCGTCGTCATAGGCCTTGCCGGCGAAGGTCAGGCCGACGGGCATGCCGATGTCGGCCATCGTGCCCATCGGCACGGTGACGGTCGGGATGCCGAAATGGCGCCAGACCAGATTGCCGTTGGCGACCCAGGTGCCGTTGCGCCAGGCAAGCGCGGCGGAGGCCTCGTTGACGTCGGCATCGGCCGGACCGACATCGGCGGCGGCCGGCAGCACCACGGCGTCGAGCCCGTTGGCGTCCATCCAGTCCTCGAAGTCGATGCGCCGCGTCGCCTCCAGACCCTTCAGCCCTTCCTCCAGCGTCGGGATATCCATGAATGGCGTGACGCCGGACTTCGCGCGCTCGACATATTCCTTGAGGTCGAAGCCACCCTCATAGCGGTCGGGCAGGGTGCCCGGCGGTTGCGGAAAGATCTTGGGGCTATCGACCGAGGCGAGATCAGGCAATGCGGGATCGGCGTTGGCGCGCAAAAAGTCGTCCCAGCCCCAGATGCAGAGATCCCACAGTTCGCGGTTCGCGAAATCCTGCGGCACCAGCCCGCGCTCGACCATGGTGCGCGTGCCCGGGCGATCGCGCTCATAGTTGGAGACGACGGGGAAATCGACTTCCACCACTTCGGCGCCGAGCTGTGCGAGATCGGTGGCCGCCTGCTCCCACAAGGCCAGAACCGAGGCGCGCGTTTCGATCGGCCGGTCGGCGTCGCCATCGCGGCCGATATACATGCGGGGCACGCCGAGCCGCTTGCCCTTCAGCGAGCCGGCAAGCGCGAGGTCGGTATAGCGCGGCGGGCGTGTCTGCGCGCTCTTCGGCAGCGTTACCCAGGGCTGGGCGCGCCAGAAGTCGCCGCGCGTCTCGGCGTCGTCGGCGACGATGACGTCGACCAGTTCGAGCATGTCCGGCACGCTACGCGTGTGCGGCACCACCACGTCCATGGTTGGCACCAGCGGCCAGTTGCCGCGCACGGAAATGACGCCGCGCGAAGGCGTGTAGGCGACCAGCGCGTTGTTGGTGGCGGGCGCGCGGCCGGACGACCACGTCTCCTCGCCAAGCCCGAAGGCGCAGAAGCTGGCCGCCGTGGCCGTGCCCGAACCGTTGGAGGAACCGGAGGCGAAGGCCGCGGTCAGATAGTCGCCATTGTAGGGGCTTTCGGCGCGGCCATAGACGCCGCGCTGCATGCCGCCATTGGCCATGGGCGGCATGTTGGTGAGGCCGACCAGCACCGCGCCGCCGGCGCGCAGACGGGCGATGGTGAAGGCATCCTCATTGGCGATCAGATGTTCGAAGGCCGGCGAGCCGGAGGCCACCGTCAGCCCCTTGACCTTGTAGCTGTCCTTGGCGGTGTAGGGGATGCCGTCGAGCGGCCCGAGCGTCTTGCCCGCGGCGTGCCGCCGGTCGGAAGCTGCGGCCTCCTCGAACATATCAGGATTAAGCACCGGCACCGCGTTCAGGCTGATGCCGTGCCGGTCGAAATGCGCGATGCGGCGCAGATAGGCCGCGACCAGTTCAACGCTGGTGACGAACCCGTCGTCCAGCGCCTGTCTCAGATCGCTGATCGTCGCTTCGACGAGGTGAAGGCTGGCATCGGTCATCATGGCTCCCGGGCTGTCTTGTCCACCCATGGATGAGCGAGGCCGACAGCTTCGGCAAGAGCCAATCGGCGGTCTTTGCGGGAACCTATTGTTCCTGCCCCCAGCCTTGAACGAAATCGAATGACCTATGCGCTCTCCTTCATGCGCCCGATGATCTCGGCCATCAGCGCCAGGTCGCGGCGGGAATCGGCGAGGTCGGTCAGCGGCTGGGTGCCTTCCTGGATGTGGCGGTGGAAGGTTTCCAGTTCGTTGGAGAAGGCGTCGCCATAGAGCGGGCCGAAGCTTTTCGTCACCGGGCCGAGTGGGCCGGCCTCGGTCACTTCCAGCCGGGTCGGCAGGCTTCTGATATAGGGCGTGTCGTAGATGATGCGCACGCGTCTGGTGTTGGAGCGCACCTCGATCATGGCGTCGAACAGGCCGAGATCGTCGACGACGGCGTCATAGAGGCAGGCGAAGTGGCCGTAGTCGAAGGTGACCGAGGTGTTGGCGCCGCCATTGGTGCGGTGCGCGGCGACCACGCCTTGCGGCTCGCCGATCAATCCGCGCATGGCGGAGATGTGATGCGAGGAAAGCGCGGTCAGCCCGCGATAGGCGCGCACCAGGTCGGCGGGCGCGTCGGCGCCGACCACCTCGCGGATCAGCGCGTCGCGCTCCTTGGCTCCTCTCGCGAGCAAAGCGGGATCGATGTCGTCGGGATAGAGGACGTTCTGGCTTTTCTTGAGGAAATGCCGGCCCTCGGAGATGAGGTCGAAGATGCGGACATGGGTGATGTCGGCGTGGTCCGGCAGTTCATCGCGGGCGGCGAGATAGGCGGGGGCGTAGCGGCGCATGTAGCCGACGAACAGGGTCTTTTTGTAAGCCGGCATCAGCGCCAGCAATTCGTCGATCTCGCGCACCGTCAGGCAGGCGGGCTTTTCCAGGAGGATGTGCTTGTCGGCCTGCATGGCCGCGCGCACGAAGCGGCTGTGCGTGTCGTCGGACGACAGCACGAACACCACGTCGATATCGGGCGAATTGATCAGCGCCTCGGCGCTGTCATAGGCCTTCGCGCCATATTCCGAAGTGATCAGCGTCACCAGGCTCGGCGACACGTCGTAGACGCCGGCGATCGACCAGCGGTCGCGCTGATCGGCCAGCACGGGCAGATGGATCGACTGGGCGACTTCTCCAAGACCGAGAAGACCGACACGAAGTGGCGCCACTGAAAAACTCCTTCCGATTTCATGCTCGTTGCTGGCCGCGCCGGCGGCCAGACGTTGATTTGATGGGGATTACGCCGCGCCGGTGACCAGCGCGACGAGTTCGTTGCCCGACGTCTCGGCGGAGCGCACGGTCGCCGCCATCTTGCCGGCCCGCATCACCCAGATCTGGTCGGACAGGCGGCGCACCTGATCGAAATTGTGGCTGACCAGGATGACCGAGACCGACTGTTCGCGCAGGCGCCGGATCAGCGCCTCGACATTGGCGGTTTCCTGCACGCCCAGCGCCGCCGTCGGTTCGTCCATCACCACCAGCTTGGCGCCGGAGCCGACGGCGCGGCAGATCGAGATCGCCTGCCGCTGGCCGCCGGACAGGCGGCGCACACGCTGGTTGATCGAGGGTACGTTGATCGACAGGCGCGACAGCATCGAGCGCGCCTCGCGCTTCATCGCCCTGCGGTCGAGGAAGGCGAACAGGCCGATGCGCCGCACGATCTCGCGGTTGAGGAACAGGTTCTGCGCTACCGTCAGTTCGTCGATCAGCGCCAGGTTCTGGTGCACGGTCTCGATGCCGGCCTTGCGGGCGCCATCGGGGTTGGAGAAGGGATGCTCGCGGCCGTCGAAGACGATCGAGCCGGCATCGGGCACATGCACGCCGACCAGGCAGCGGATCAGCGTCGACTTGCCGGCGCCGTTGTCGCCGATGACGGCGGTGACCTCGCCGCGGCGCGCCTGGAAGGCGACGTCGGTGAAGGCGCGCACGCCGCCGAAGTGCTTGCTCAGGCCCTGGCAGGCGATGATGGTGTCGGAAGAAGGGGCCACGGCGCTCATTTCTGGTACCGCATGATCAGCGCCGCCAGCACCACGATGGCGCCTACCGCGAGCGGTTGATAGAAGGCCGAGACGCTGAGCAGCGTCAGTCCGTTGACCAGCGCGGTCAGCATCAGCGCGCCGATCGCCGGGCCAAGTATCGAGGCGCGGCCGCCGAACAGGCTGACGCCGCCCAGCACTACCGCTGCCACCGAATTGAGCAGCAGGCTGGTGTTGATCAGTGGCTCGGCCGAGCCGATGCGCGCCACCAGGAGGATGGCCGCGATGCCGGCGCACAGGCCCGATAGGGTGTAGGCGGCGATCTTGACGCGGCCGGTGCGGATGCCGAGCGCGCCTGCACTTTCGGCCTGGCCGCCGGTGGCCAGGAGATGGACGCCGAAGCGTGTGTGATAGAGCACGACATGAGCTATCATGACCGCCGCGATCGCCACCCAGACGGGATAGCCGAACGGGCCGAACGAGCCGGAGGCGAGTTTCAACAGGAAGGTCGAACCGACCATGGTCGGTTCGCCGCCAGACAGGATCAGCCCAAGCCCGGTTATGGCCGAGAGCGTGCCGAGCGTCACCACGAAGTCGGGGATCTTGCCGACCGTTATGATGAAGCCGTTGAGGAAACCGATGGCGCTGGTGGCCAGCAGCGCCAGGACGCAGGCGAGGAAAATGCCGTAGCCAGCCGCGTTGACGAGGCCGAGGATGATGGCGCCCAGCATGACGGCCGCGGCCATCGACAGGTCGATGCCCGACGTCGCCACCACGAAGGTCTGGCCGATCGACAGCACGACCAGGATCGCGGATGCCAGGAGCAGCGCCTGCAGATTGGCCACGCTGAGGAAGACCGGCTGGGCGATGCCGAAGATGATGACGAGGCCGACCAGGCCGACGACGGACGCCCAGTCGGCCCAGAAGGAGGGATCGAGGAGGAGAGCCGACAGGGAGGGGCGGCTCTCCTCCATCGCGCCCGCCGAATGGGCGGCGGGCGCGTTTTCGGTGGACTTTGTCACTTCAGCATCTCGCGCAGCGGATCGGGATAGTCGCCGCCGGGACGCGGGAAGTTCTTCAGCGAGGCCTCGGCATTATCCTTGTTGATCAACAGCACGGGCGCGGGCACATAGGCCGGCAGTTCCTTGCCTTTGGCAGCGAGCTTGCAGGCTTCCATGCCCATGGCGCCGACGACATAGGGGTATTGGGCGACTGTCGCGGTGAGTTCGCCCGCAGCGACGGACTTGAGCGCGTCGACGATGCCGTCGAGGCCGATCACCTTGACGTCCTTGCCTGAGGTCTGCACCGCGCGCTCGACGCCGAGCGCCATGATGTCGTTGGCGGCGAAGAAGCCGGCGAGATCCGGATGCGCGGCGAGGATATCGGTGGCCGCCGTCAGCGCCTTTTCGCGGTCCCAGTCGGCGCTGACCATAACCACCACGTCAAGCTTGCCTTCCACGGCCTGCTTGAAGCCCTTGATGCGGGCGTTGGAGCCGACGTCGCCGACAATGCCGGCGACCAGCGCGACCTTGGAGCCGTTCGGCACCAGCTTCAGCATTTCCTCGCCGGCGAGCGCGCCGGCGGCGACATTGTCGGTGCCGATATACGTCGAGACGGTGAAGCCTGCGGCCTTGGCCTGCTCGGGATCGATGGTGGAGTCGATGTTGACGATCGGTTTCTTCTTCTGCGCGACCGGCACGAGCGCCTGGACGAGGTTGGAAACGCTGATCGGATTGACGAGGTAGCAGTCGAAGTCCTGCATGGCCATGGCGGTCAGGCGGTCGGCCTGGCCGGTGGCGTCGCCCATGTTGGCGGCGGCCTGCACGGTGACCGCGACCCCTTCGGCCTTGGCCTGCTCCTCGATGCCTTTCTGCATGGTCTGGAAAAACGGGTTGTCGAGACCCTTGACGATTGCAGCGACCTTGGCCGCATCCTCGGCATGGGCCGGGGCCATCATTGTCGTTGCAAGCAGGCCGGCGCCGATGGCCAGCCTATTGAACATGCGCATTGATCTTTCTCCTCCGGTTTTTTGGTTGCCGGCATGTTTTTGCAGGGAAGGCATGCCTGGTGCGGCGCAAGCGACCCCGGCGCTCGCGCTGGAAAGGTGGTGGCGGCTTGCACACGGGCCGCGCAATTCGCGAATCGCGCCCTCGGTCTCTTCCATATCAGGCATTGCTCCTCCCAGAGCGCTGACCCATGCCTCGTCAGCGTTTCCGCATGTTTTATAAAAAATTGACATGCGTCAAGATTTAAAATGCTGCGCAGCGATTTTGGTGATTTCGGCAGGGGCATTTTCGTATGCTGCTCGCTCACGCTGTTCGAATAGGCGAAAAAATCGATTTTCCATGCAACTTCTGATGGGCGTGTTGCGTTACAAGGCTCCCGGGGGGGAATGAGGTTGCAATTGGACCGTTTCGAGATCCTGAACGAGCCGACAGGCACGTATTCCATTTTCGACAAATCCACGGAATTGCCGGCGACCGCGGATGGCACGACCTGCATCGGGCTCCAGCGGCACGAAGTGCCGCTTGCCCTGCTTGCCATCATGACAGGCTTCTCCGGCAACGGCTGGTTGCCGCCGTCGCTGTCGTCGTTGGGCAACTGTCAGACAAATAATACAGAACAGCAGTGCTAAACGGCTTGCAAGACCAGGCTAAAGCTCGCAGAAGTTGCGTTAAAAGCATACCATAAAAGAAAACTATACCGTCATCACAGCATGAGAGGGGAATCATGCCTGACCAGAGTGCCCTTATCCGCGCAGCCATTGGACGGTTGCTTTCCGAGAAAACCGGAGTTGCGGTCATTTCCATGAAAGAGAGCATCACCGAATTGCTGGCGCGAACCGGCCAGGCGTTTTCGGATGAAAGCGTTCAGGACCTGCTTCTGGAGATGGCCGAGGTCCGCGGCATGATGGTGACGCTCGACGTGTAGGTCGGTTGCAGGAAGGGTGTGAAGCGGTTCCGTGCTCAATTGCGCGAAACAGCTTGGCAGCCCGGCTGTTGCCGGCCTCTATGCCGGCCTTTGACCTGGTGTCGGCCGACTGGCTCTGAAATGAATGGCAGGCAAATGAAGAAACCGCGACTGAAAGCTTTGGAGACCTTTGAAGCGGTTTCCAGACATCTGTCAGTTTCTCGAGCGGCCGAAGAGCTTGGCGTTTCACAAACGGCGGTCAGCCATCAATTGCGCCACCTCACCAGCGAAATCGGTGAGAAGCTCTATGAGAAGGCGGGAAGGGGAATTTCGCTGACCGATGCCGGCATGCAGCTGTCGCGCAAGCTGCAGAACGCATTTCGTGAGATTAATCTGTCTGTATCCGAAGCCGTGGGCTCACACCGGCACGTCCTGAGGCTTGCCGTGTGTACCAGTTTCGCGCCGGCCTGGCTGGTTCCAAGGCTCGGAAGTTTTCTGTCGGCGTATCCCGACATTGATTTGCAGATCCTGACCTACAGCGAGGATCCGCATTTGACCGACCATGTTGCCGACGCCTTCGTCACCACCTTGCCGACAGAGCCAGGTTTCTGGGCCATGCGCCTCTGGTCGGAGCTGCTCGTCCCGGTCTACCTGGCCTCCGAGATTCCGCTTGACGAGCGCCGGCTGAGGTTGATCACCACTTGCCTCGACGCAGGGCGTCTGGGCGACGACTGGATCGACTATTGCCGGACAGCCGAAATCGCGCTTGAAACCCTGCATGCCGGTTCGTGGCTGCAGGTTTCCCACTATACGACGGCCCTCGATATGGCGCGACATGGTCTGGGCGTGGCGATGGTCCCGGACTTCCTCGCCGAACCGCTGCTGGGCAGCGGAGTGCTCGAAAGCCTCTCCTCTCACAAGCTCGCAACGCACGAGGACTACTATCTGTGCATGAAGGATTCTCGCCGGAGTGAACGTCATCTCCGCTCGCTGACGATGTGGTTTCGCGGCCAACTGTCAGGCAAGCACACACCGGGGTGACCCATGCGGCCGGGACACGTCGCATGAGCGTGCTGCTCGCCGGCAAAAAAATACTCATTGGACGCTGCCGAGTGACTCCTGCACGAACAGGGCAGCCACGTGGCATTTGGTCCCGTGAACCGTGCATGCGAGGCAGAGCAGTGGATCGCTTGGAGATCATCGAGGAACCGACCGGAACATTCGCGATTTTC
>NZ_JAFKIC010000040.1 GCF_017306585.1 Mesorhizobium sp.
ACTGGGTCAGGCCGCCGGCATAGTGAAGCCATGCGGCGCGCGCCGCCATGCTGCTCTCATCGTCACGCAAGAGGCCGTTCCCAAATCCTACCACGTTCCGTCCCATTGATATTTTTATCAGTTGATGCAAAATTTTTCATATGAGCCGGATCGAGTCAAGCGGGACGAACGGCAAAAATGACGTGCGCCTTGAAACAGCCTTCAGCCCGCCGGGCCGGGACAAGCAGCAAAAACGGCCCGGCGGTTAACCGCCGGGCCGCTCCAACATCTTGTTTTCTATGAAATAAAGGCCTTGGCCGCGCCTTGATGGCCGCCTCGCCCGAGACAGGCACCGCGCTTTATGTTCGTCACGGGCTCACGATGCTTTTGCGGGCACGCGCCCTGCGCGCTGCGATGCCGCGCCGAACGAGGAGGATCCGGCAGCGCTGGGCCGATTCCTACTGAAGCGTGCGCTGCGCGGATGCCGCCGGATGGTGCGCGATGCCGGCGCCGGCATCCTCAGCGCCCAGCGCGCGATCGAGGCCCGTGGCCACCACGGAGACCCTGAAGCGGCCTTCCATGCTCTTGTCGAAGATGGCTCCAACGATGATGTCTGCGTCCTCGTAGACTTCCTCGCGGATGCGGGTGGCGGCTTCATCGACCTCGAACAGGGTCATGTCCCTGCCACCCGATATCGACACCAGCACGCCCTTGGCGCCCTTCATCGACACTTCGTCGAGCAGCGGGTTGGCGATCGCGGCTTCCGCAGCCTTCATCGCCCGGGCCTCGCCGGACGCTTCGCCGGTGCCCATCATGGCGCGGCCCATGCCGCGCATCACCGACTTGACGTCGGCGAAGTCGAGATTGATCAGGCCTTCCTTGACGATGAGATCGGTGATGCAGCTGACGCCGGAATAAAGCACGCGGTCGGCGATGACGAAGGCATCGGCGAACGTAGTCTTGGCATCGGCGATGCGGAACAGGTTCTGGTTGGGGATCACGATCACCGTGTCGGCGGCCTCGCGCAGCCGCTCGATGCCCTCTTCGGCCATCTGCATGCGGCGGCGGCCCTCGAAGGTGAACGGCTTGGTGACGACGCCGACCGTCAGTATGCCTGCCTTGCGCGCCGCCTGGGCGATGATCGGCGCCGCGCCCGTTCCGGTGCCGCCGCCCATGCCGGCGGTGACGAAGCACATATGCGTGCCGGCCAGGTGGTCCATGATCTCGTCGAGCGATTCCTCGGCGGCCGCACGACCGACCTCGGGTAGCGAGCCGGCCCCCAGGCCTTCGGTGACATGCGCGCCAAGCTGGATCAGCCGCGTCGCCTTCGACATGGTCAACGCCTGGGCGTCGGTGTTGGCGGCGATGAATTCAGTACCCTGAAGCTGCTCCGCGATCATATTGTTGATGGCGTTGCCGCCGCCACCGCCGACGCCGATAACGGTGATCTTGGGTCTCATCTCGGAGATTTCCGGCTTCTTGAACTCGGCCATGCTGCTTCTCCTTCGCCAATCGCGCGCTTCACAACCATCCGCGGACTGCCTGTAAGACATTGCAATCGAGCGGCATGACGCGAATCAGTCCGTCCGGATGGGTACCCCAAAAAGCCAGAGAGCGGCCAGACGTGCAAGTGCGCGCAAGGTCAAGATTTGTGATGAGGCAATGCGCGACCCGCGACCCCGCCATCAGGCCCGTTTCAGGACGGCTTGCGCTCCGGAGCCTGGCTGGTCGCCCGCTCCAGGATCGGCATCATCAGCGCGAACAGTTCCGCCTGCGATGAAAGGCTGCATTTGTTGTAGAGCTGCTTGCGGAAGACCTTCACCGTCTGCGGGCTGACGCCGAGGTTCAATCCAATAGATGGCGAGGAGTGTCCCTGCAGGATGAGCAGCGCCACTTCGGCCTGGCGCTTGCTCAACAAGACATTGTGGTGGGTGCGCATGGCCGCGATCAGGCTGTCGGTGATCGACATGGTGCGCGGGGCGACAGCGGGCGGCGCTTCGGCCGCGGCCCAATGGGCACGCAGCAGCGCCATGATCGCGGGCTCGTGCGAGCGCAGGCACTCCTCCGCCTTCGCCGCGAAGGCCTGGCCGGAGGAACCGTCCTTGCCCATCGAGATGGTGATGGTCGCGTTCTCGCCGATCGGCAGCACGACGGAGATTTCATCCGTTATGCCGATACGCCCGTAATACCACTTGAAGTAGCGGCTGCGGCGAAACTGGTCCGGCGCCACGTCGAGAAGCCGATAGAGTCCCGGCGCGCCTCGACGCAGATGAAAATGATAGATCGGATCAAGCAGATAGGCGGCCGGCAGATATTGTTCGGCGAGATAGCGAAACACATCCGGGCCGTAGATCTTCTTGTAGAGCACGCTGGGGACCGCGGTGCCCGAGAAGACGATGACGATGACATTGTCGTAGTTCAGGCAGCGCCGCAAATATTCCGTCATCGCAGGATAGAACTCGCCCCTGCCAACCGCATCTATGGCCAAAGCCAGGCCTTCGAAGATGGACTTTGTCACCAATCATACCCCGATAGGGGTATATACCCCCAAGAAACGATGCCCCTAGTGTAAATCAAAAAAAATAGGGGTACGAGAGACTTGTCCAACTTGCCATCAGAGAGAGCCTGCAGGCCGCAAACGCGGCGCGGAGCCTTGCCGCTATGAAACGCCCCGTCGATCATGGCGCCATGGCCGTCTCGGGCTACACGGTCCCCTGGCACGCGGCGGCCGGGACATCCGTTGCCCTTCATGTCTCGTCGTCACGGCCGGTGCGCCATGTGCGGATCGTGCGGCTCGACACGCCATCGGCCGAATTCATGGACTGGCCCGTCGAACCGGCCGTTGATGCCGTTTCCCACCGCGATTTCGATCATGGATCCTTCCTGAAGATCACAGAGACCGAATTGGCTAAGGCCGGCGACATCAGCGGTATCGGTTTCGAAATCCATCTGACCCGCAATGACGGCGCCCGCGTGATCTTCGACTGCGGAAACCTGTGCCTGGGACTGCGGGACGGGCGCCTGACAGCTGAATTCGATGGCAAGCCGCTCGAAATCGGCGAGCCCCTGCCAGCGAACACCTGGCTCGCCGTCGAGATTCTCAGGGATGGCAGCCAGACAGCGCTGCGGATCAGCTCCGACGATCTCCTGTCGCCGTTTCTTCTGCATCGTCATCTCGATGTGTCCTGGTCCGCGTCCGGCGACATGGTGTTCGGCGCCAGCGCCGCGAACGACGTCAAATCGCTGAACGCGAAATTCGCGGGCATCGCCCTGCGCGCCGCGACCGGCCGCATAGGCTGGACGTTCCCGACCCTGCTGCCACGCGGCCCCATCGCCTCGACAGGCGCGGGCCCTGTCCTCTTCCTGGAAGCGGTCAACCAGCCGGCGTTCTGCATGACCTCGCGTCGCTGGGACGGGTCTAGCTTCGATCCACGGCTGGTGCCGTCGCATTACGATGCGGTGCATTGCCATGACGACGACATGGGCGCGCTGCAATGGCCCGCATCTTACCGGTTGCAGGTTCCCGCCGAGGCATCAGCCGGCGTCTACGCCTTCGAGGTCGGCCATGACGCGGGATCGGAGCGCATCGTCTTTTTCATCACCTCATCGGCACGCCGGGCGCCGCTGCTGTTCCTGGTGCCGACCGCCACCTATCTTGCCTATGCCGACGAATTCCTGCCCGCGCATCTCTATGAATGGTTGTGCGAGGACCGTGGCCATCGCTTCGCCATCGATAACAATCTGAAGTCGCTCTACGACTACCACAGCGACCTCAGCGGCGTGTCGATCGCTTCCTACAAGAAGCCGAAGGCGACATTGCGCGACGACTACAATTACCCGCTGTGCGGCTGCCCGCACAATCTGCCGGTCGACCTGCATTTCCTGCGCTTCTGCCACGCCAACGGCATCGCCTTCGATCTCATCACCGATCGCGACCTGCATGAGCGCGGCGTCGCGGGCTTGCAGGACTACCGGGCCGTCATCACCGGCAGCCATCCCGAATACATGTCGGTCGAGATGGAGCATGCGCTGCGCCAGTTCGCGGCTTCGGGCGGCAGCATCGCCTATCTCGGCGGCAACGGTTTTGCCGGCAAGGTGGCGTTCCAGGACGATTTGATGGAGCTGCGCCGCTCGCCGCTTGAAGCCGGCCGGACCTGGGACGGGCCGATCGCCGAACAGTCGCTGTCGATCACCAACCAGCCGGGCGGCCACCTGCGCGCCAGCGGGCGCGGCGAGTTTTCGCTGACCGGCGTCGCCATCTCGCTGATGGGCTTCGACGGCGCGCGGCCTTTTACGCGCACGCCGGAAAGCCATGACGCGTCCGTGGCATGGCTCTTCGAGGGTGTCGCCAATGAGACCTTCGGCGATGACGGCATCGTGCTCGGAGGCGCCGCCGGCTACGAGGTCGACGCCACCGATCCGCATCTCGGCACCTCCCCCGACACCGTCGTGATTGCCCGGGCGACCGGCTTCCCGGACAGTTTCGTCCATGACGCCACGCGCTGGTACGAGGGCGGGTCGGAAGAACGCGAGGCACGGCGCTGCGCCGAGATGACGCTTCGCCATCTGCCATCAGGCGGCCTGATCTTCAGCGCGAGTTCCGTCGCCTGGTGCGGCGCGTTGCCTGCGGGCGACGCGATGAACGATGTCGGTCGGATCACCAGCAATCTGCTGACGCATCTGGCGGCAAAGGGCCGGCCAGTTCCGGATCGAGAACAACAGAGCGGTACCCAACCCGCCAGCCGACCGGGTTCGACGGCATAACAATTCAACACCACACTTCGGGAACAAGGATCAGAACCATGGGACACAGAAGACATTTCATCGGGGCAGTCGCCCTTCTGGCGCTCGCCGCCGCAATGCCGTTCGCGGCAAAGCCGGCGAAGGCGCAGGATCTGCCGGTCGAGCCGGGCGTGTTCAAGCTCGCGATCTCGCCCTGGCTCGGTTACGGCATGTGGTATATCGCCCAGGAAAAGGGCTTCTTCAAAGCCAACGGCCTTGAAGGCGTCGAACTGACCAATTTCGTCGAGGACAAGGACATGGGCGCGGCGGTCGCCGCCGGACAGGTCGATGGCGACAATGAATCCATCCAGCAGTTGCTGGCCAAGGTGCAGGCCGGCATTCCGGTCAAGGGCGTGCTGCTGCTCGACGCCAGCACCAAGGCCGACGCCATCCTGGTCAGCGGCGACATCAAGACCGTGGCCGACCTCAAGGGCAAGCAGGTTGCTTTCGAGCGCGGTTCCACCAGCGATCTCCTTCTGAACTATGTGCTGCAGAAGAACGGCATGACCATCGACGATGTCAGCGTGCTGCCGATGCCGGCGGCCAGCGCCGGCACCTCGATCATCTCGGGCACCGTGCCGGCCGCCGTGACCTATGAGCCCTACATCTCGGCCGCGATCACCGCCGACAAGAACATCAAGGTGCTGGCCGAGGCCGGTGAGGCGCCGGGCCTGATCAGCGACGTGCTGGCCGTGCCGGAAGAGACGCTGAAGAAGAAGCCCGGCCAGGTGCAGGCCATGCTGAAGAGTTGGGACCAGGCGCTGGACTATTACCGCGCCCACACCGAGGAAGGCCGCGCGATCATTGCCAAGGGCGTCGGCGCCGAGCCGGCGGACCTCGCGACCGCTTTCGACGGCGTGTCCTATTATTCGGTCGCCGAAAGCCAGAAGGCGCTGAACGGCGTCTTCAAATCAGAGACCTATCCCGGCATCGTCAAGGCGGCGATCGCGGCAAAGCTGATCGACAAGGACATCGCCTACGACACCGCCATCGACCCGAGCGTGGCGCATTCCAAGTAATCGCCCGCGAACGGGAAGGCAAGGCGATTGCGACCCTGCCTTCCCGTCGCCCTGGCGGGAAGACATCCAGACATGACCAGCACCGACGTCCAAGTCGCCTTGACGTTCGATTTCGATGGCTATTCGACATGGATCGGCAGCCATCGCGCGACGTCGCCGAGCATGCTTTCGCGCGGCGAATTCGACCCGATCGGCGCGCGCCGCATCCTCGGCGTGCTGGAAGAGGCCGGCATTGCCGCGACCTTCTTCGTGCCCGGCCATTCCGCGCTGGCCTTCCCGCCGGTCGTGCGCGCCTTCCGCGATGGCGGCCACGAGATCGGCCATCATGGCTGGGTCCATGAGAACCCCGTGCTTTTGACGCGTGAGGAAGAACGCACGGTCCTGCTGAGAGGCCTGGACGCGCTCGACAAGGTGGCCGGCGTCAGGCCATTCGGCTACCGGTCCCCCGCCTGGGACAACAGCCCGTCCACGGTCGAACTGCTGCTCGAGCTCGGCTTCGAATATGAAAGCTCGATGATGGGCAACGACCACGAGCCCTATTGGTGCCGGATCGGCGATGCCTGGTCGACGACGGACGAATTCCGCTTCGGCAAACCGGTCGACCTCGTCGAAATGCCTGTCGCCTGGCATCTGGACGACTTTCCGCAGTTCGAATTCCTGGCGACCGACAGGGGCTATTTGCCCGGCGGCCGCGCGCCGTCGACGGCGCTGGAAATCTGGAAAGCGGAGTTCGACTTCCTCTACCAGCGCATCGGCAGCGGCGTGATGGTGGTGACCATGCATCCGCAGATCATGGGGCGCGGCCACCGGCTGCTGATGCTGGAGGACTTCATCCGTCATGTCGCCTCGCATGAGCGCGCCGGCTTCACGACATGCCGCGACTATGTGCGGCGCTGGCGCAAGGGCCGCTCCCCGTCCCTGCCAGCCGACGCCGGCGACAACAGGCTCGCCAGATGAAAACCGCAATTGTAACCGGCGCCGCCGGCGGGATCGGCGCGGCAATCGCGACGCTGCTCGCCTCATCAGGCGCAACCGTGATCGCGCTCGACCGGTCGTTTACGGGCGTCAGCGAACAGGCGACCGGCGCCGGCCAGGTCCTGTCGGCGTCCTTCGATGTTACCGATGAAGCCGGGTGGGCCGGCATTTGCGACATGACCGCCAGGCGGTTCGGCCCTATCGACGCACTGGTCAACAATGCGGCGATCTTCAATCCCGTGCCGTTCCTCGACGAAAGCGTCGCCGGTTTCCAGGCCGTAACCGACGTCAACCAATTGGGCACGTTTCTCGGCATGCGCGCGGCCGCCACGCTGATGCCGACGCGAGGCGGCTCGATCGTCAATGTCTGCTCGACCGGCGGGCTGAGGGGGTTCAGCGGCGCCTTCGCCTATTCGACCTCGAAATGGGCGATCCGCGGCATGACCAAGGTCGCCGCGCGTGAACTGGCTCACCGCAACATCCGCGTCAACGCGGTGCATCCGGGCCTCGTCGACACGCCGATGCTTGGCGAGAACACCGCTGAAAGCCTGGCGGGGATGACCGCCTCGGTGCCGCTCAACCGGCTGGCCAGCCCGAAGGAGGTAGCCCATCTCATCGCGTTCCTGGTCTCGCCCGGCAGCGAATACATCACCGGCTCCGAGTTCACGATCGACGGCGGACAGACGATCTAGGGGCTCAGGGGACAGGGATGGAAAAGCGATTTCAGGGCAAGACCGCCGTGGTGACCGGCGCGGGCAACGGCATCGGCCTCGCCACGGCGAGACGCCTGCAGGCCGAAGGCGCCAGGGTGCTGTCGGTCGACTGGAACGCCGCCTATCTGGCGGACTGCGCGGCGCCGAAACTGACGATCGATCTCGCCGAGGACGATGCACCGGCCAGGATCGTGGCGGCCGCCAAGGCCGAGTTCGGCACGATCGATATCTTGGTCAACAATGCCGGCGTCGCCGGGCCGAAGGCGCTTGCCGACAGCAGCGACGAGCTGATCGACCATGTCATGGGCGTCAATGTCCGCGCCGCCATGCGGCTGACGCGCGACATGCTTGCGCATCTGGCGAAGCCTGGCGGCTGCATCGTCAATGTCTGCTCAGTGTTCGGAGAGATCGGTTTCCCCAACACCGCGCCCTATGCGGCGTCCAAGGGAGCGCTCTCGCAACTGACGCGCCAGCTTGCCGCCGATCTCTCGGCCGACGGGATCCGCGTCAACGCCGTGGCGCCCGGCGTCATCAACACGCCCATTGTCGCCGAACGGATCGCGTCGGACGCCTGGTACCGGCGCGCGATGATCGAGACCACGCCGATCCGGCGCGTCGGGACGGCTGAGGATGTCGCCGGCGGCATCCTGTTCCTGTGCGGTCCCGACGCCCAGTTCATCACCGGCCATATCCTGAATATCGACGGCGGCTGGCTCGCCGCGCGCGTTGCCCCGTGACCGGGCCTTTCGA
>NZ_JAFKIC010000041.1 GCF_017306585.1 Mesorhizobium sp.
TGGAGATGGTGAGCGCGGACGAAGGATGAGGCGGCGCTTTCCCTTCTCCCCTTGTGGGAGAAGGTGGCCTCGCGAAGCGAGGTCGGATGAGGGGTGGTCCAGAAAACACCAACGTCTCACTCCGCTGGAACACCCCTCATCCGTCTCGGCGCTACGCGCCGATCCACCTTCTCCCACAAGGGGAGAAGGGGGAAAACCCTCACTTGGCATCGTGGAAGATGATGCCGACCGTGTGGCGCATGCCGGAGCGGAGCCGGCTGACGCCGTGGCGCAGGTTGACGCGGTAATTGCCCTTGGTTCCCTGCACCGGCCGGTTGTGGACGGCGAAGGCAACGGCGTCGCCCTGGCGCAGCGGCACCACCTCGACCCGGCTCTGCATGCGCGGCCGCTGTTCGGTGAGCGCGAATTCGCCGCCGGTGAAATCCTCGCCGGGTTCCGAGAGCAGGATCGCCACCTGCAGCGGGAAGGCGAGGTCGCCGTAGAGGTCCTGGTGCAGGCAGTTGAAGTCGCCGGGTACATATTGCAGCAGCAGTGGCGTCGGCCTGACCTGGCCTGATGCGTGGCACTGTTCGAGGAATTCCTCATGCGTTTGGGGATAGCGCTGGGCGATGCTCATGCGCTCGTTCCAGCGGTTGGCGACTTCGGCCAGCCGGGGGTAGAGCGCGCTGCGCAGGCCGCCAAGGAGGTCGGGCAGGGGGTAGCGGAAATAGCGGTATTCGCCCTTGCCGAAACCGTGCCTGGCCATGTGGATATGGCTGCGGAAATGCTGCTCGTGCTGATAGAGGCCGGCGATCTGCCGGCACTCCTGCGGCGACAGGAGCTTTTCCATCACCGCGCAGCCGAAGCCGTCGAGCTCGCCGGCGAGGGCCGGCCAGTCATAGAAGGCGACGCGGGCCTCCGCGGCTTCGACCGCCGATGGCGCAACCCTGGCGTGGGCGTTCATATCGCGGCCTCCCGGTCGAGCAGGGCGCGCTTGCGTTCGAGGCCCCAGCGGTAGCCGGACAGCGAGCCGTCGGCGCGCAGCACGCGGTGGCAGGGAATGCCGAGCGCGATGGCGTTGGCGGCGCAGGCCGTGGCCACCGCGCGGGCGCCGTTCGGCATGCCGAGGCGGCGGGCAAGGGCCGTGTAGGTGATGGTGGCGCCGGGGCGTATCGCGCGCAGCACCTGCCAGACGCGTTGCTGGAACGGCGTGCCATGGCCCATGTCGAGCGGAAGGTCGAGCCCGGCGCCGGGCGTTTCGATGAAGCGCAAGATCGCGGCGAGGTCATCGCGCAGGGCGGTTTCGTCCGCGATGATCATCCTGCCGGGGAAACGGTCGGCAATATCCTGTTCCAGTGCCTCGGCGTCGTCGCCGATGAGAATGGCGCAGACGCCGATCGGGCTGCGTGCCGCGAGGATCGTGCCGATGGTTGATTGGCCGACGGCAAAGGCGATGGCGTCGAGGGTGGCGGCGGAGGCCGTCGCCGGGGTTTGGGTTTGCGAGAGGTTCATGGTCTTTGCTCCTTGTTGTGCCTGAACCCTAGCGGGGTGGCCGGTCGCGCTCACTCCGGTGCTTGCTTTCAAATTCAAATCGCTGGGTTTGAGGATGTCGACGCGGAGGTAGGTGCCCTACGGCGCCCCCCTCTGTCCTGCCGGACATCTCCCCCACGAGGGGGGAGATTGGCTGTTATTGCTGCTTTCGCCAATTTCCGACGTTGCAAGGGGAGAGCCGGCGCGAAAGCTGCCAATCTCCCCACCTGTGGGGGAGATGTCCGGCAGGACAGAGGGGGGCGCCGTAGAGCGCAAAGTGTGCTCATGCCACGCGCGTTACCGACACTTCGCCAAATACAAACACCTCGCCCGACACCAGCCGCAGTTCGATCTCGCCGGTCCCGGTGCGGTGCCATTCGGCCTTGCCTTCCTCGACAAGCTCCCCGACAGCTGCCATCACCTTCGACTTCGCATCGTCTTGGTCGATGACGGCGCCATTGGATGTCCGGCTGTTCGCAACTGAGGGGGAAGACCTCGCCATTGCGCTCATCGCCGGTCCCCGTCAGGCCTTCGAAGGCCGGTGCGCCGGGGCGCTTGATCTTGTGTCCGCCGCCTCGCGCTCAAGCAGCGCGCGCTTGCGCTCGGCTCCCCAGGCGTAGCCGGACAGGGCGCCGTCCTTCCTGATCACGCGGTGGCAGGGAATGGCGACCGCATGGGCGTTGGCGGCGCAAGCGGCGGCTATGGCGCGGGTCGACTTCGGCGCGCCGATGCGCCGCGCGATCTCGGCATAGGAAACGGTGCCGCCGGCCGGGATATCCTGCAGGGCCTGCCAGACGCGCTGCTGGAAGGCGGTGCCGCGCACATCGAGCGGCAGGTCGAGCCCGAGCGCCGGCGCCTCGACAAAGCCGATGACGCGGGCGACGAGCGCTTCATAGAAGCTGTCGCCGCCGATCAGCCTTGCCCTGGGGAAACGGTCCTGCAGGTCGCGCACCAGCGCGTCGGGATCGGCGCCGAACAGGATCGCGGCGACGCCCTTCCGGCTCGACGCGACCAGAATGGTGCCGAGCGAGGTTTCGCCGACGGCGAAGCGAATTTCCTCGTCGAGCCCGCCGGCGCGGTAGCGCGTCGGCGTCATGCCGAGCATGCCGGTGGATTTCTCGTAAAAGCGCCCGCTGGAATTGAAGCCGGCATCGTAGATCGCCGACGTGACGCTGGCGCCATCCTCCAGGCCCTGGCGGACGCGGGCGGCGCGGTGCGCGGCGGCATAATCCTTCGGCGTCAGGCCTGTCACGGCCTTGAAGACGCGATGGAAATAGCCGGCGCTGCGGCCGGCGGCGGCCGCCAGATCGGCCAGCGAGGGCTCCTCCGTGCTGCGCTCGATCCTGCGGCAGGCCTCGGCGACCATGGCGGCGTTGCCGGCCTCCAGCGTCGGGCCCTCGGGATTGCAGCGACGGCATGGGCGGAAACCGGTCGCCCGCGCCGCTTGCAGACTGCCGTGCAACTGGACATTGGCGGGGTTGGCGCGCCGCGACGGACAGGACGGCCGGCAGTAGACGCCGGTCGTGATCACGGAATACCAGAATTGCCCGTCGGCCGATTTGTCGCGCGCCACGACGCGCGCCCAGCGCGGATCCTCGGCCACGGGCAGTGGCGCGGGTTCCAGCTCCGCGGATCTCAGGTCTTTGGCCAGTGTGATGAACATGGCCGCATTGAAGCGGCCGCAAGCGGCATCCGCCACCCGTTTCCTGCGAAGTCCTGGCCAGCTCAGAGGGTTCTGGCGCCAACCATTTCAGCTTGCCGCAAGGCCGGCTCGGGGGCAGCCAATCCGATGTCGACAGTGTCCCGGCTCGACAGGACGAAACGCCCGGTCAGATACCAAAGCAGGGAGACGACGAGGATGGAGAGGTAGCCGTCCACCGCATAGTGCCAGCCGGTGTAGACGGAGCCGAATAGGATAAGGGCGGCGAAAGACCAGCCGAAAGCCGCCCAGCGGCGACCGAAGCCGGTCAGGAAGAAGGCGTTGAGCGTGGCGATCGCGACATGCATGCTGGGCATGGCGGAGATGCCGCCGCCAAGTTGCGGGCGGCCACTTTGATAGGCCGCAAGCAGATAGTCGGCGTAGACATGGACCGACGTGGCGAAGCCATTGTGCGCCAGCGCCGTCTGCAATCCGGCGAAGCGGTCGCCGCCATGGAGCTGATCGAAGAAAATCGGCCCGGCGGAGGACAGAACGGTCGCAAGAACAGTGCCGCACAGCACCGTGGTCAGGGCGAAGGCCCAGAGATAGCGCAGGCGCCTGGCTGGGCTGTTCCAGAAGGCGACGAAGAGCAGGATGCCGAACCACTGCAGGAGCCAGCCAAATCCGTAACAGCCGAAAATGACTGCCGAGACCGGTTCCGAAACGATGCCGTGCGCCCAAGCCCAAGGGTCGGTGCCGTGCAGCTGAAGATCGAGCTCCGCCAGCATGGGATCGGCATAGAACGGAACGATGTCGGGGATGGTGATCTTGAACGTGGTGAAGGCGGTAACGCAAAGGAAGAACAGCAGGATGACCGGCGCGGCGGCCAGCCAGCGCCGCTTCAGCGTGTCCAGCATGAACCGGGTCGGATTGGGCCGGGCAAATGTCAGCCCGACCACGCCAAGGCCCGCCGCCAGAAGCGCTGGCAGAAACAACAGGAAGGGCTGGGCATAGGACTGCGAAAGATAGAGGTAACGGCCCGGCTGCAGGTAAAGAGCCAACGCGGCATAGGCCAGGCAAAGGGCAGTCAGCAGCCAGCCGCTCCTGCTTGCCGCTATGTCCAGATCAGGAAGGTCGGCAAAGCGGCGATCCCCGCCGTTCTGCCCGGTGTGCGCATGCATCGAAGGACATCCCGCCAGCTGCCCAATTTCAATGACTATTTCGCATTGGATGTATTACAAACCGGTTACACTTGTCAAAACTCACAACTACAATATTAGTTGTTTATAATACAATATTTGCTGGCAAGAATTTGTTGACGAAATCCGACAAGGTCGGAGCCTCGGTCACCATCGTGCCCGACTGCCTGCCGCCCGCAGGCCTGGAGAGGGCCATCGCCTCGATGGCGATGGCCCTCGGGATCAAGCGGCCCCGATCAAGCAACCTCGATCAGGCAGCCTTGATCAGGCCGAGCTGGGTGAGGGCGGCGACGCCGTCATCGAGGCCGATCTCCTCGACGATCCGGCCGTCCACCACTTTCAGCACCGTTGTGCCGGTGAAGCGCATGGTGCGGCCGGTGGCGGCCGGCAGGGCGCCGGCGAGGAAATCGCCGAAGGCCGGGCCGGTATGCGTGCCGCCGCCTTCCCACTGACCGACGACATAGTCGCCCTCGGCGATGAGATCGGCCGTGGCCCAGAAGTTGAGATCCGGGAAGGCGGCGCGGAAGTCGGTCATGAAGGCCTTGATGTCGGAGCGGCCCCGGCGCGGCTGATGCAGGGAATAGCTGAGCAGCATGTCCGGCGCGGCGATGTCATCGACGACGGACAGATCGCAGGTCTTACCCCAGAAATCGGTGAACCATCTGACGACGACGGCCTTGTTGTCTTCCTGTTTGGTCATTGGGAGGTCCTCTTGCTGTTTGCGGGGGATCGCCGGATTGATCGGCGAACCCGCGCAATCAGTACGACCGCCGGCCGGCCGTGGAACTCCGGTTCTTGACGGGCAATCCGATGCCGGCCATGCGGAAAAATGTGCACCTGGCAGCGCTGCGCCGCGACCACCCCTGCGCTCCGGTCATGGAGGTTTCCGGCTAGCCGAGCCGGGCGGCATGCCGTAAAGGTCAACTAGAACACGCAGACTGGGGGGTGTATGCGCGCTTTTCTTACCGCGGCGATGATTGTCGCATTCTCTTTTTCTGCTCATGCTGGCGACGACAAACGTTTTGCTTCGATCCAAAAGCAAATCGCGAAATGCGCTCGTGCCCCGAAATACACCCCAGGCGTTCGGTACGCCCTTGCAATGGTGAAGGTGGGCACAGATCGCGGTCGGTTGAAATCGATCACGCTGGAATCCTACAAGCCGCGCACAGAGGGCGGTCGGTATGTGGCAGAGAAACTTATGCGTGAGGTCAAAAGGTGCTGGCCGGCAGTCGTTATTAATTACAGCGGCCCCATTATTGTGCCTATCGACGGAACCTGGACAGACCGCCCCCTCTAGTCGTGCCGCTCGTTCCATAGGCAAAGCCTTGACGCTGCCGCCCATTCCGCCACCGGTAACGGTTTCTTGTCTGGTTCTGCCGCAGATTGCCGTGCGGCGGGGAAAAGTGACGACAGAAGATGGCGCGTCAGGACAAGAAAAATCGTGATGGAACGCGATGGGAGCGCGCGCTGGAGCGTGCGCATCTTGGCGTCTGGGACTGGGATCTTCAGACCGGCGACTGCTTCTACTCGGCGACTTGGGCGCGAATGCTCGGCTACGAGCAGGATGAGCTTGCCAACACCAGCGATCTCTGGCTGAAACTTACCCATCCCGACGACCGCGAGCGGGCGCTGGCGAGCGGCGACCGGCACATAGCGGGGCTGACCGACGCCATCGAGACCGAACTCAGGCTGCGGCACAAGCAGGGCCACTGGGTGTGGGTGCTCGACCGCGGCGGCATCGTCGAACGCGACGCCGACGGGCGGCCGCTGCGGCTGATGGGCGTGCAGACCGACATTACCAAGCAGAAGGCGGCCGAAGCCGAGCTCGAACAGGTCAACGTCCGCTTCCGACTGGCGCTCGCGGCCAGCGGCACCGGCATCTGGCACTACGATATCGCCACCAACAAGAGCTATTGGGACGCCCGCACCAGGGATATTTTCGGCCTCGTCGCCGATACCGACGAAGTTTCCGCCGGCCTGTGGCACACCTATCTGCATCCCGACGACAAGGAGGCGACCGAGCGCGCCCATCAGGTGGACCTGCGGATGGATGCGGTGACCGCCAGCCAGTACCGCATCGTCAGGCGCGATGGCGAGATCCGCCATGTGGAATCGCTGGTCCGCTTCATCGCCGCCGGCGCGGCCGGCCAGATTCTCGGCACCGTGCGCGACATCACCGAGGACAAGCTGCGCGAGCAGGAGCTGGCCTATGCGGCGCGCCATGACGCGTTGACCGGGCTTCTCAACCGCGCCGCCTTTGACAGGTTGCTTGCCGACCATATCGCCACGGGCGTACCGCTGGCGGTGTTCTATGTCGATCTCGACTACTTCAAGGCGCTCAACGACTTCGCCGGCCACGCGGCGGGCGACCTGGCGCTGAAAAGCGTGGCCACCGGCATTGGCCGCTGCCTGCCGCCGTCGGCGCACGCCGCGCGCCTGGGCGGCGACGAGTTCGCGCTGCTGGTGCCCAGTTGCGACGCCGCGCAGGCCGAGGGGCTGGCCGGCGCCATATTGGAGGCCGTGCGCGGCGCCGATCTCGGGCTTGCCGCGACGTCGCGGCGGCTCGCTGCAAGCATCGGCATCGCCATCGTCCATGACCACGCCACCACGGTCGCCGACGCGCTGGCCTGCGCCGACGATGCCTGTTACGCGGCCAAGGCCGCCGGGCGGGACCGCTTCGCGGTGTTCTCGGCCGAGGCCGCCTCGGGCGGTCTCAACGCGGCGCGGCTCGCCGCCGACACGGTCGATGCCATGGAGGATGGCCGGCTGAAACTGTTCGGCCAGGAGATCCACCGGCTGGGCCGGCCGTGGCAGGAAAACCGCCATGTCGAGGTGCTGGCGCGGCTTGTCGGGCGCGGCGGCCAGCTGATCCCGCCGGGCGAATTCATTCCGGCGGCGGAGCGCTTCGGCATCGCGGCCAGGCTCGACCGCTGGATCATCCGCAGCGCGCTCACGCAATATGGCGCGGCGATGAGGTCGGGCGTGATCACGCTCGGCTTCAACCTGTCGGCCCAGACGCTGAGCGACCCGGGGCTGTGGGACTTCGTCGACGGCATCATCGGGGAGACCGGGGCGCCGCACCGGGGCATCGGCTTCGAGATCACCGAAACCGCCGCCGTCACCAATTTCGATGCCGCCGAAGCCTTCGTGCGCAAGGCGCGCGAGCGGCGCTGCAAGGTCAGCCTCGACGATTTCGGCGCCGGCATGAGTTCGTTCGAATATCTCCGGCGCTTTCCTGTCGATGCCATCAAGATCGACGGCTCCTTCATCGAGCACATCACCGAGAGCCGCTTCGACCGCGAGATCGTGCTGGCCATAGCAAGCATTGCCCGCAGCCTCGGCTGCGCCGTGGTGGGCGAGAAGATCGAGCGGCAGGACAGCGTGGCCATGTTGGGTGACATGGGTGTCGAGTTCGGCCAGGGTTTTTTGCTGCACAGGCCGGAGCCGCTGGAACGGATCGTGGCGCGCGCGACATCAGCGGCGGACGCGGAGCCGGCCCGCAAGGTGTCTTGATCAAACCGATCGCGGCGCTGTCGCCCGGGGAAATTCCAGCACGCCGGCCTCGGGCCGCCGGTGCTGCGCTTCCGCCACCGTCTCGATCAGCAGGTCGAGGGCCTCGCACGCCGAACGGCTCGTCGCGTCACTGCCGCGCAGATAGTGGTAGGCGCGTTCGAGGTGGACAAGGGCGGCAGAAAAATCGCTGGTCAACGGACCCTCCATCATCCCGCCCTAATATATCTTGGCCCGCCTGCCGGAACGCGCGGTAAATATCCACAAGTGCCTTTGATTCAAATGCCTGGGGATTGGTGCGAGAAAGGATGCGCGACCGGGACGCTGCC
>NZ_JAFKIC010000042.1 GCF_017306585.1 Mesorhizobium sp.
TCGTCGCGCCGACCGCGATTTCGAGCGAATGCAGGAGCCCGAGCCTCAAGGTCCCGCCCCAACCGACGGGCGCGGGCGAGAGCAGTTCTATGATGCCGGCCGCCGAGGCCGGAAGAAAGGATTCGACCAGCGTCGCCCCCGGGATTGCTGGCTCACTCCGCCGGCGCCTGCGGCCGGCGGCGAGCATGCCTGGACATCTCAGCCGGAGACATGGCGCCAGCGCCATGTCTCCGGTCCTCGCGGAGGGGTCAGTTCGATTGCGGCGCGCCGCCGTAAATGTCGAAATCGAAGTATTTCTTCGAGATCTCGTCATACTTGCCGTTGGAGCGGATCGCCTTGATGCCGGCGTTGATCTTTTCCTTCAGCGCCGTGTCTTCCTTGCGCACGCCGGCGCCGACGCCCGGTCCGAGCACTTCGTCGTCGGGAGCCACCATGCCCTTCAGATCGCAACAGGCCTTGCCCTGGTCGGTCTTGAGGAATTCGCCGAGCGCGATGGAATCGGCCTGCACCGCGTCGAGGCGGCCGGCGGCGAGGTCGTTGTTGGCCTCGTCCTGGGTCTGGTATTCCTTGATCTCGGACGCCGTGGCGCCGAAATGCTTCTTGGCGTAAACGGCGTGCACGGTCGAAACCTGGACGCCAAGCACCTTGCCCTTGAGATCGTCAGGCGTGGCGCCGAACTTCTGGTCCTTCGGCCCGATGATCGCCGTCGGCGTGTTGTAGTACTTGTCGGAGAAGTCGATCGTCTTCTTGCGCTCGTCGGTGATCGACATCGACGAGACGATGAGGTCGATCTTCTTGGTCGTCAGCGCCGGGATGATGCCGTCCCAGGCGACCGGCGTGATGACGCAGTCGAGTTTCTCCTCGGCGCATACGGCGTCGATGAAGTCGATCTCCCAGCCGACCCACTTGCCCGAGGCATCGGGCGAGGTGAAGGGCGGATAGGGCTCGGCGGCGACACCGATCTTGACCGGATCGGCCTTGGCCACGCCCATCGCGGCGACGCCGAGCAGCAGCGCCGCGGCGAATGTCTTGAGAACAGTCTTCATGTCAGAACTCCCAGTTTGTTGTTGGTTCCCGGTTTTCTTCCGTCCCGGCCTGTCCCTAGCCGATGTTGCGGATGAACTGCTTGAGCCTTTCGGATTTGGGCGCGCCGAAAATCTGCTCCGGCGGGCCTTCTTCCTCGACCAGCCCGTTGTAGAGGTAGACGACGTGGGTCGCGACCTCGCGGGCGAACTTCATCTCGTGAGTGACCAGCACCATGGTGCGGCCCTCGCGCGCCAGGTCGCCGATCACCTTCAGCACCTCGCCGACCAGTTCGGGGTCGAGCGCCGAGGTCGGTTCGTCGAACAGCATGACGCGCGGATTGATGGCGAGCGCGCGGGCGATCGCGGCGCGCTGCTGCTGGCCGCCCGAGAGATAGGCGGGATAGACATCGCGCTTTTCCGCGAGCCCGACGCGCGCCAGCAGCTTCTCGGCCTGGGCGACCGCCTCGTCGCGCTTGACGCCAAGCACATGCACGGGAACCTCGATGACGTTCTCGATCAGCGTCATATGGCTCCACAGGTTGAAGTTCTGGAACACCATGCCGAGCTTGGAGCGGATGCGCTCGATCTGCCTGCGGTCGGCCGGAACGGTGTGGCCGTGGCTGTCCGCCTTGAGTTTGATCTCTTCGCCGTTGACGCGAATGATGCCGCTTGTCGGGTTCTCCAGGCAGTTGATGCAGCGCAGCAGCGTTGATTTGCCCGAGCCCGAACCACCGATGATGGCGATGACCTCGCCGTCGCGCGCCGACAGCGACACGCCCTTCAGCACATGCAGTTCGCCGAATTTCTTGTGCAGGTTCTCGACATGGATGGCTTCGGCGGCGCCGTCCTGCGCCTCTCCGGATGCGGCTGTGGCGGCTCGAACCGCGCTCACCGGGTGACCTCCGTATGGCCGATGGCGGTTCGTCGAACGTCTAACCGGCTAATCAACATACGCTGTACTGCCCCACTCCAGACCGCAGCATGGACCCGACAGCGCGAGCCCGTCAATCCTGCTCATTACGGCACTTGCAGCCTTGTTGTGCAAGTGTATAAATAGCCTCCCATGAAATTTTCTTGATTTTTTTCAGCTTAAAAGGGCATCGATGAGCGCTTTCGGATCACAGTCCATGGCGGCGCCGCTGCGGCGCGTGCTGATGCGGTCGGCGACCAATGCCATGCGCGATGCCGACCGGGCTGTCTGGCACTACGGCGCGGGTTTCAATCCCGCGAAGGCTGCCTCGCAGCACGCAGCGCTTGCCGATCTAGTGGCGGCTTCCGGGGCCGAAATCGAATGGATCGAGGACAAGGCGGACGGGCTGTCGGATTCGGTTTTCACGCATGATCCGTCGCTGATGACCGATCGCGGCGCGCTGATCCTGTCCATGGGCAAGCCGTTGCGCGCCAGGGAACCGTCGCTGCACGAGGAAGCCTACAGGAAGCTCGGCATTCCGATCCTTGGCCGCGTGGAGCCTCCCGGTCAGGTCGAGGGCGGCGATTGCGTATGGGTGGATGCGCGCACGCTGGCGATCGGGCGCGGCGTCCGCTCCAACCAGGAAGGCATCCAGCAGGTTTCCAACCTGCTGACCCCGCTGGGCATTTCCGTCTACGGCTTCGATCTGCCGCTGTGGCAGGGCGAGGAGGCGTGCCTGCATCTGATGTCCGTGATCAGCCCGCTGGCCGACGACCTCGCGCTGGTCTATTCGCCGCTTTTGCCGGCCCCTTTCTATCAGATGCTGAAGGCGCGCGGCATCCGGCTGGTCGAAGGCGACGCCGGAGAGTTCGCCGCGTCCAACGGCCTCAGCCTGAACGTACTCCCGACAAGTCCGTCCAAGGTCATCGCCGTTGCCGGCTTTCCCAAGACCAAGGCCGCGATGGAGGCCGCCGGCTGCACGGTCGAAGTCTTCGAAGCGGATGCGCTCTGCATCGCCTGCGAAGGCGGGCCGACATGCCTGACGCGGCCGATCCTGCGCCAATGAATGCGCCATACCGCCGAAAGTTCCGTCGCGAGGGCGAGGAGCGGCGGCGGCAGGATTTGATCGACGCCACCCTGGACAGCGTGGCGGAATATGGCCTCCAGGGCGCCAGCCTGCGCACCATCGCATTGCGTGCGGGCGTCACCGCCGGACTGATCCGGCACTATTTCCCCGGCAAGGAGGAATTGCTGCAGGAAGCCTATGCATCGCTGATGAGCCGCATGACCGAGCAGGCCAAGGCGGCGTTGGTCATGGAAAATGCCACGCCGCGCCAGCGTCTTGCGGCCTTCGTCACCGCCAACCTCAACGCACCGATCATCGATGCCCGGGTGTTCTCGCTGTGGGCGACTTTTATCGGCCGCGCCGGCGCGGATCCGGCGCTCGCCCGCGCTCACCGCGAAGGCTATCTCGGCTTTCGCAACGAGGTGGAAGCGGTTGTGGCCGAGGTGCTCGCCGCCGAACACCGCAAGCCGGACGCAAGCGAATTGCGTCGCCACGCCATTGCGATCAACGCGATCATCGACGGGCTCTGGGTCGAAGGCTGCCTGGCCGGAGAGATGTTCGAGCCTGGCGAATTGGCGGCGATTGGCATCAAGACTATCGAAGCCGAGCTTGGCCTTGCGCCAGAGCAATTCCTGGAAAAGTGAGCAAGTCCAGGAAAAGTGAGAAGCGGTTTTCCGCCCGGAATTGCGCAGGAAAACGAAGAGAGGAAGCCGATCACTGTTTCCGCTAAACAGAGATCGCCGAAAGGGAGAGAACCAATGACCACCATCGGCGAAGCGCTGATTTCACTGCTTGAAGCGCACGGGGTGGACACCGTCTTCGGCATTCCCGGCGTGCATACGGTCGAGCTCTATCGCGGCCTGGCGCGCTCGAAAATACGCCACGTCACGCCGCGCCACGAACAGGGCGCCGGCTTCATGGCGGACGGCTACGCGCGCGCCAGCGGCAGGCCGGGCGTCGCCTTCGTCATCACCGGGCCCGGGCTTACCAACACAATCACCGCCATGGGCCAGGCGCGCGCCGATTCGGTGCCGATGCTGGTCATCTCGGGCGTCAACGCCACCGATACGCTGGGCTTGGGCCTGGGCTTCCTGCACGAACTGCCGGACCAGCGCGGCATGATGGAAAAGGTGGCGATGTTTTCGCAGCGCGTCACCGAAGCCGACGAATTGCCCGGCGCCTTGGCGAAGGCCTTCGCCCTGTTCTCTTCGTCACGGCCGGGCCCGGTGCACATCGAGATCCCGACCAACGTCATGGTCAAGCCGGCGGATGGTGTCGCGGCCCTGCTGAGCAACGCCGCGCCTCCAGCGCCGGAGAGCGCGGCGATCGCCAGCGCGGCCAAGCTGATCGCCGCCGCGCGCCGGCCGCTGATCCTTGCCGGGGGCGGCGCCCGGAAGGCGGAAGCCCAGCTCAAGCGTCTTGCCGAAAGGCTCGGCGCGCCCGTCGTCGAGACCACCAACGCGCGCGGCCTGCTGCACGGCCATCCGCTCTGCGTCCCGGCAAGCCCCAGCCTGAAGGCGGTGCGCGCCTTGATGGCCGATGCCGATCTGGTTATCGCCGCAGGCACCGAATTCGGCCCGACCGACTATGACGGCTATGGCGACGGCGGCTTCGTTCTGCCCTCCAACCTGATCCGCATCGACATCGGCGCCGACCAGATCGCGCGCCGCCCGGTAAACGTCGGCATCCAGGCGGATTGCGCCGAGGCGATCGAGGCCCTGCTTGCCGCGATCGGTTCGGGCGACGGCGCCGAAGACGGCGAGACCCGGGCGGCCGCGTCGCGCAAGGCCGCCTTCGCCGAACTGAGCCCTGCCTACGTGGCGCAGGTCCGTGCCGTGGAAATCATCCGCGACGCCCTGCCGGGCGCCATCATCGTCGGCGATTCGACCCAGCCGATCTACGCCGCCAATCTCTATTACGACCATGACCGCCCAGGCGGCTGGTTCAACGCCGCCACCGGCTTCGGCGCGCTCGGCTATGGTCCGCCGGCCGCGATCGGCGCCGCCCTTGCCATGCCCGGCACGCCGGTCGTCTGCATCACCGGCGACGGCGGCTTCCAGTTCACGCTGTCGGAACTGGGCGTCGCGCTCGATTCCGACGCGCCGGTCATCTTCGTCGTCTGGAACAACAGGGGCTATCGCGAGATCGAGACCTCCATGCTCGATGTCGGCGTGGAACCTGTCGGCGTCTCGCCGGCGCCGCCGGATTTCTGCAAGCTCGCCGAAGCCTATGGCATGGCAGCCGAGCGGTTGGCCGGTTCCGATGGCCTGGCGGAGGCGCTGAAGCGAGCCCGGGCAACCGGATTGCCGCGCGTCATCGAAATCACGGTCGACTGAACGCCGGTTGCGGATTTCCGTCTCCGCTGCGCTCGATGCCGGCTGGCCTGCTGACGCCATGCAAAGACGTGACGGCTGCCATGTCGAGATATCGGTTGAGTGATCGCGCGAAAGGCGCGACGCTCCGCGTCGGCGCGGCACAACAAGAGACATAATGATAAAAATATGACAGGAGCGGTCCAAGGATGACGGAAACACTAGAAGGCAGGCATATCGTCGTGACCGGCGGCACCGGGGCGCTCGGCGGCGCCGTGGTCGGCAGGCTGCTGGAGCAGGGCGCGATCTGCCACGTGCCGAACGCGCATGCTGCGGCACCCCAGCACTTTCCCTTCACCACGCATGAGAATGTGAAACTCGCGCACAATGTCGACCTGTCGGATTCCGCCAAGGTCGAAGCCTTCTATTCCCAGGTTCCCGCGCTGTGGGGATCGGTTCATCTGGCCGGCGGCTTTGCCATGGCGCCGGTCGAGAAGATCGAATCGGCTTCCTTCGCCGAGATGATGGAAACCAATGCCCGCACCACCTTCCTGTGCAGCCGCGCTGCCGTCCGCTCGATGCTGGCGTCCGGCATGGCGGGCCGCATCGTCAATGTGACGGCGCGCGCCGGGCTCGATCCGCGCCGCGGCGCCGGCATGGTCGCCTATGCGGCCAGCAAGGCGGCGGTTGCGGCGATGACGGTGGCGATGGCCGAAGAGTTGAAGGGCAAGGGCATCCTGGTCAACGCCGTGGCACCCTCGACGCTCGACACACCGGCGAACCGGGCCGACATGCCGGATGCCGATTTCACCAAATGGGTCAGCCTGGAGGCCGCGGCCGAAGCCATCGCCTATCTTGCCTCGCCCGCCAACCAGGCGATGAGCGGAACGCTGGTGCCGCTTTACGCCCGGGCCTGAACATAATCGAGCCATGCGCTGACCGGCGTCTTGTTTGAGCGCCGGTCGGCCAGGGCGGCGGGTTGCCGCCGGCACGCAGGCGCGGAGCATTCCGGCAAGGCCGCGAGCCGCGCTATGCTACATCAGGTTCGAGGCACCCGCCTCGATGACCTCGACCGCGTCGCCGACCGAGATCGTGCCGGTATTGTTCGGAATTGCATTCTGGCCGAAGATGATGCCGCCTTTGCTGGAGCGGTGAAGCCGCCCAAGCGTTCGCAACGGCTCGCGCGGGTCCGGCTGCTCGCCGCTGAGGGGATCGCGGGTTGTGATGACACAGCGCGCGCAGGGCTTTGCGATCCGCATGACGACCGGGCCGACGCGGATCGTTTTCCAGCTGTCCTCGGGCCATGCGTCCATCGCGTCGAGGACGATGTTTGGGCGAAACCGCGCCATTTCCACGGGGCTGGCGAGATGACTGTTCAAATGGTCGAGTGAACCCGTGGTGGTGACCAGCAACGGGAAACCGTCGGCAAAGCTGACATAGTCGCCGGGCTGACCGAACTCCGGGTCGACCGGCCGGTTCTTCGGATCGTCGAAATAGACGAGGTCGACGGCCCGGCCGAGAACTGCCGACAGATAGGCGCCGGCCGCCGGATCGGCCGCTCGTGCGGCAACAATGTCCTTCCATATCTTGACATCGCGGAGCGTGGCGGTGCCGCCGGGAGCCTCGACGAAATGCGAACCATGCTTGTCATGGTGCAGCAAAATGCCCGTGCCGCGATGTTCGACGTCGATCGTGGTCATGGCCGGTATCTGGCGGATGGTCAGGAACTGCCCGTCCTTGTCGACGACCATCCAGCGACGGTCCCCTTCCATGCCCATGGTCTCGATCCCGGCGCTCTGCACGGCGTGGCCGCGCAGGCTCTTGACGGGATAGCGATGGATTTCAACGACCTTCATGCGCATGACCTTGATGCCGAAACGTGTAGTTGAAGCGATTGCTCTGTCGTTGTCTTGTGCCAGCGCCATGAAATGAAAAACCCGCGAACCTTTCGGCTCGCGGGTTGTCTTGTCCGGGCCGCGCCCCAGGCGCGGCGGCGGTTGAGGCTTAGTTGCCCTGCTTCTTCAGCGCCGCGCCCAGGATGTCGCCAAGCGAGGCGCCGGAGTCGGTCGAGCCGTACTGGGCGACCGCTTCCTTTTCCTCGGCGATTTCCAGCGCCTTGATCGAGACCTGCAGCTTGCGGGTCTTCTTGTCGAAGGCGATGACGCGCGCGTCGACCTTCTGGCCGACCGTGAAGCGCTCGGGGCGCTGCTCGTCGCGGTCGCGCGACAGGTCGGAACGCTTGATGAAGGTCTCGATGCCGCTGTCGACCAGCCGCACTTCCAGACCGCCATCCTTCACGCCGGTGACCTCGCAGGTGACGACGGCGTTCTTGCGCAGTTCGCCGCTGTTGGCTGCTTCACCGACGGTGTCGCGGGCCAACTGCTTGATGCCGAGCGAGATGCGCTCCTTCTCGATGTCGACGTCGAGCACCTGCGCCTTGACCATATCGCCGCGATTGTACTCTTCGATGACCTGCTCGCCCGGACGGGTCCAGTCGAGGTCGGAGAGGTGCACCATGCCGTCCACGTCGCCTTCCAGGCCGATGAACAGGCCGAACTCGGTCTTGTTCTTGACCTCGCCCTCGACCTGGCTACCGACCGGATGGTTGCGCGCGAAGGCTTCCCACGGGTTCTCCAGCGTCTGCTTGAGGCCGAGCGAGATGCGGCGCTTGGCCGGATCGACCTCGAGCACCACCACGTCGACTTCCTGCGTCGTCGACAGGATCTTGCCGGGGTGCACGTTCTTCTTCGTCCACGACATTTCCGAAACGTGGATGAGGCC